>CAUSGP010000025.1:0-14137 GCA_963531075.1 uncultured Actinomycetaceae bacterium
AACAGGTGAGCCCGCAGAAGTTCGCCGACCCACCGCCAGTTCTCGCCCAGCCAGGTCACGCCGAGCCACCTCCAAACGGCTCCGAACCTCGTCCAGGACCAAAATATCGGCTCTGTCGGCCCGTTTGCCGGTTTACCTCGCGATTTGCCCAAGCCAAAGGATCATGCGGCTCACCAGTGCTCTCATCGTTAGGCTTAATCGCGTTTCCGCCGTTCGTCCTCGACACACGCTCACTGTTCATTTTGGGTGCGCCCCGGCTATCCGTCCTGGGTGCGCTCCGGCTGTTCATTTTGGGTGCGCCCCTGTTATTTATTCTGGACGCCCTCTCAACGTTTATCGCAGATGCGCTTTCATCGCTCGTCTTGGACGCCCTTTCGCCGTCTACTTTAAGCACATCCTCATCGCTCGTTTCGATGGCGTGTTTGCCTCTTGATTCCAAAGTTTTTGCCGATTCCACCGGGAATCTTGCCGACGACGTCACGGGCGTTCCACCCGTCTCAATCGGCGCCCGCGGTTGGACAATTTGCCTTGTCGGCGCCTGTGGCTGCTCGGTTTGCGCTGTCCCTGCCGGCTTCTGGGAATGTTCCTGACGTCGTGTCCGGCTCGTCTTCTGTGGCCGCAGCTCCCCTTGCGACTCCTCTACTAGCTCCCCCTGCGACTCCCCTACGTGGGCGACCGGCGGCGACTTTCTCGTTTCCCCCATTCGCCTCGTATCCGCCGTTCCCTCAACGGTTGGGGGCTCACCGGCCACTCGTTCAGTTGTTCGTTTAACTGCTGTTCGTTCAGCACTCGGCCGTTCGGGCTCAATCACGCGTACCGACCGGACAGTGCGCCCTGTTGTGCTCGGCCGCTCAGGCCCACCCTGACCGATCTGTCCGGTTCGATCGGATCTCAGCCAGGATTTCGCCCTGTCGAGAGACTGACGCACAACGCGACGAATCATTTTGCCAAGTTGAGATTGGCCCACGCCTGGCGATCGGCCACCCGCGGTGCGTTCGCTTTCAAGCAGCTCTCCTTGAAGAAACCCTGCGTCGTCGAGGATCCCCACCTGACGTCCGTCTTCCGCAACAACCACCCTGCGGCCCGCCACTTCCCGCACACTCAGTTTTTGGCTCGCTTTATCGCCGCCGATGAAGGTCCGCACGAAGCCGCTGGCCGGAGCGGCCAAGATGCTCTCGGGCGTTCCACTTTGCGCAATCTGGCCACCTTTGCCAAGCACTACAACCTCGTCGCCAAGGCGGAAAGCCTCTTCGACGTCGTGCGTCACGAAAACCACCGTTTTGCCAATCTCTCCTTGCAGGCGCACAAGTTCGTCTTGAAGCTCGCGCCGAACAATGGGGTCGACGGCGCCAAATGGCTCGTCCATGAGCAGGATCTCGGGCTCTGCGGCCAGTGCGCGAGCGACCCCCACACGCTGGCGTTGCCCACCAGAAAGCTGCGCGGGATAGCGAGAACCGAGCTTGGGGTCGAGGCCCACGCGTTCAAGAAGCTCCAGCGCCGCAGATCGGGCCTCGCGCCTCGGCGTGCCGTTAAGAATCGGCACGGTGGCAACGTTATCCGCAACGGTGCGATGCGGCATCAGGCCGCCGTCTTGAAGCACGTAACCGATGGATCGGCGGAGTTCGACGGGATCGGCTTCACGCACGTCAGCGCCATTGATGAGAACTCGGCCGGAGGTTGGCTCAACCATGCGGTTGACCACGCGAAGTAGCGTCGTCTTCCCCGATCCTGACGACCCGACAAGCACGACCGTGCGATGCATCGGCACTGTGTAGGAGAAGTTCTCCACGGCAACTGTGCCGCCCGGATAGGTCTTTCCGACGGACTCGAATTCGATCACGTGTTCACCTTATCGGCGTTGGGGCTGCTCGCAAAAGAGGCGACCTGGCCTGTCGATGGAATCAGCGGGTTTTCGGAAGCTGGGTTTTTATGAGGTAAGTTTTCAAGAGCAGTCAAGGTCGGGTTCTCACGAACTGCCGAGGCGGCCCATTGGACAAGTTTGCTCAACGCTCATCGCCCGGTTCGCCACTTGACGCGTCCGCGCGGCAAGATACTGTCAGTCGGTGAGCGATGTTGTCTTATGACAAGAGACACATTGCCTGCATGAGAATGAAGGGATGCGCTAAAATAGAACCACGACGAGCCGCTAGTCGGAGCGTTGACTGCCGGGGGCCTATAGGGCCCCCGAGCTTGTTTACGGCAACCACTTCCGATCTTGGAGCGAGCCGAATTCGCGAAGAATTGTCCGAGCAGCTCGATCTGCACGCCGCGAACGCGACGGCTCAGGTTCACGAACCCTTCGATATATGTATGCCAGCATATCGGCAGCTTGGATGCCGCGCTCGTCCCCTGAATCACTCCATTGGACTGGCTGAACAAGTCGTTCCAATTTGCTTGTACGGCATCCAGGAGTCCCGGTCCGCATATACCCTTCAACGACTGCGCTATGCTGGTTGTGGTCATTGACGAAATCGGCCGTCACCCGGCAGAGTAGCTCACGCCGTTTAGCGTACTCGTTGACCCGTTCAAGAGTGTGGCGAAGCGTCACATCATAGGGAGAGTCTGGATAGTTGTACCGGTTATTCAGCCGGGCGACATCAACCCCTTCGATTATCAACAGCGCCCCGGACTCACGTATGGCGCGGGCAGCAGTCCGACATAAAGCAACGGCTTCATGGACCCGCCCGCGAAAACATTCCCATGATTTGCGTCCTTGCATTATGTCGTGAGCGTGGAACTCGACGTCCGGATCGACGTTGAACTGCTCATGCGCCGCCGAAGCCACTCGATCCAATCCATCGCGCAACTTTCTATATTCCCTATCGTCAACGACGACAGCAGCCATGTAGTAATGGTCCGCCCCATAACTTTCGTCAAGAAAGGCATGCAGAAAACGAGCACCCATTCAGACTCCCTCCTAGTTTTGCTGTAGGTGACGGATACAACTATACCACATTCATAATTTTAGCTTTAAGGCATATCGTTCAGACCACCGATTAACAAAGTGGTGATTCAATCCGCCTTCGCAACAGAAACAAAGAGAATGGGGGCTCCTCGTTCACTCCTTCAAAGACGGCATACTAGTAACTGCGCAGAGAAATAACTCGGCGAAGCGGATTCGGCAGTCTTCTCAACGATTGGCTAGCTAGATTACACATTCAAAACAAGGAGTGAATTATGTCAACCGCACCAGCATTTGAACTTATACCTACCAGCTTTGGAAGTTCTACTCTGCGGCTTGTCCCTGTCCTCCCAGCGACCAAATCCGCACGCGAGCAACTTGCAGAAGCACGGAGCCGCAGAGCCAAGAAGACAGCAGGCAGCTGCGTTCCTCCGTCGTCGGAGACTGAGAAACTCGCTGAATCCGACAATTAAGCGGCAATCAATGTTCTGACGGCCTCCCCTTTCCTGGAGGCCGTCTTTCGTTTACCAGACCCCGCTAACCAGCCGCTCGTCCTATGTTCTCTACGCCGATTCCCGTGTTCTTTGTGCCGATTGACGGTGCGAAGGATCCTCCTACAACATCCTCGCGCACTCCAACCGAAACGCTTGGCGGCAGAGAGGAAAGCTCGCGCGGTTTTAGCGGAGTCGGCGAGCCATCCATACGAAACGGAGACGTAGCCCTGGGAATCTATTTGGCGAGACGACCGCGGAGAGCCGCCCATACGGGGCAGAGGTAACAGCCAGAGCGAACCTGGGCAGGGCCGTCGGCGCACGCCCAGCATGCACGAGACGCAGCCGGCGACCTCCATGTCGCGACGGTCACAGCATGCACGAGACGCAGCCGGCGACCTCCGTACCCTCGAGCGCCTGCTGGCGGATTCGCATGTAGTAGAGCGTCTTGATGCCCTTGCGCCAGGCGTAGATGTAGTTGCGGTTGACGTCGCGCGTGGTCACGGTATCCGGGTAGAACAGCGTGAGCGAGAGCCCCTGATCCACGTGCTGGGTGGCTGCGGCGTAGGTGTCGATGATCTTTTCAGGGCCGATCTCGTAGGCGTCCTGGTAGTACTCCAGGTTGTCGTTCGTCATGTAGGGCGCCGGATAGTAGACCCTCCCGATCTTTCCTTCCTTGCGGATTTCGATCTTGGAGACGATGGGATGGATCGACGACGTCGAATGGTTGATGTATGAGATCGATCCCGTGGGCGGAACCGCCTGAAGGTTCTGGTTGTACATGCCGTACTGGCGCACGTCGTCCCGAAGGGCCACCCAATCCTCGCGAGTCGGGACGTGAACGTTTGCGAACAACTCCCGTACCCTGGGCGTTGTCGGCTCCCACGTGCCTTCGACGTACTTGTCGAAGAACTCGCCGGTGGCGTAGGTCGAATCCTCGAAACCTTCGAAGCGCTCGCCCCGCTCGCGAGCGATCTCCATCGAGGCACGGATCGCGTGGAACAGGACCGTATAAAAGTACATGTTCGTGAAATCGAGGCCTTCTTCGGAGCCGTAGAAGACTCGCTCGCGGCCGAGGTAACCGTGCAGATTCATCTGGCCCAAGCCGATGGAATGGCTCATGTCATTCCCGCGCTCAATGGAGGGGACCGAGCGGATGTCAGTCATGTCCGAAACCGCGGTGAGGGCGCGCACGGCGGTTTCGACCGTCTTGCCAAAATCGGGCGAATCCATGGCCTTGGCGATGTTCATCGATCCCAAATTGCAGGAGATGTCTTTGCCCACGTGCGCGTACGAAAGGTCCGGGTTGTACTCGGAAGCCTCGGAAACCTGGAGGATCTCCGAGCACAGGTTCGACATCGTGACCTTGCCCTTGATCGGGTTCGCCGCGTTCACTGTGTCCTCGAAGACGATGTAGGGATACCCGGATTCGAACTGAATCTCCGAAAGCGTTTGGAAGAACGCGCGGGCGTTGATCTTCGATTTGCGGATGCGCTTGTCATCGACCATTTCGCGGTATTTCTCGCTCACGGAGATCTCCGTGAAGGGCACGCCGTAGGCCCTTTCGACGTCGTAGGGGCTGAAGAGGTACATGTCCTCGTTGTTCTTCGCCAGCTCGAACGTGATATCCGGGATGACGACGCCGAGGGAAAGGGTCTTGATGCGGATCTTCTCATCCGCGTTCTCTCGCTTGGTGTCGAGGAAGCGCAAAATGTCGGGGTGGTGGGCATGCAGATAAACGGCGCCGGCGCCCTGGCGCGCACCCAGTTGATTGGCGTAGGAGAAGGAGTCCTCAAGGAGTTTCATGACGGGGTTGACGCCCGAGGACTGGTTCTGAATCCTTTTGATCGGGGCGCCGAGCTCGCGCAGGTTCGACAGGTTGAGGGCGACGCCGCCACCGCGCTTGGACAGCTGGAGGGCGGAGTTGATGCCGCGGGCAATCGACTCCATGTTGTCCTCGATCCGCAGGAGGAAGCAGGAGACGAGCTCGCCGCGGGCGGCCTTGCCCGCATTGAGGAATGTGGGGGTCGCGGGCTGGAAGCGCCCTGAAATGATCTCTTCCATGAGGTTGACGGCGAGCTCTTGGTCGCCGCGGGCGAGCGTGAGGGCCACCATGCACACGCGGTCCTCGTAGCGCTCAAGGTAGCGAGTGCCATCGAAGGTTTTGAGAGTGTAGGACGTGTAGTACTTGAAGGCGCCAAGGAAGGTCGGAAAACGAAACTTCTTCGCGTAGGCAGCTTTATAGAGCGATTTGACGAAGTCGAAGGGGTATTGATCAAGCACCTCCTTCTCGTAGTACCCCTCTTCGATCAGGTACTCCATCTTCTCTTCGAGATCATGGAAGTACACGGTGTTCTTGTTGACGTGCTGGAGGAAGTATTGGCGTGCCGCGGCTTTGTCCGCGTCGAATTGTATGAGGCCGTCGGCGTCGTAAAGATTGAGCTTGGCGTTCAGGGCGTGGTAGTCGAGGTTCGGGTCCTCGTAGTTCTCCTCGCCGGTGTCCGTCAATGTGCTTGCTGCCAAAACTTCTCCAAACCTTCGCGAACCCGGGCCACGTCGGCGGGTGTCCCGAGCAATTCGAATCGATACATATGCGGCACGTGGCACTTGGCGGAGATGATGTCTCCGGCCAAGCCATACGCCGTGCCGAAATTCGTGTTTCCTCCCGAGATCACGCCGCGAATAAGTGAGCGGTTGCGTTCATCGTTGAGAAACTTGATGACCTGTTTGGGGACGGCCCCTTTGGCATTGCCGCCCCCGTATGTCGGGACGACGAGGACGTATTCCTCGTCGACGCGGAGTGGTGCGTCCTTGGAATGCAGTGGAATGCGCTGCGCGGGTATGCCGAGCTTTTCGACGAATCTCTCGGTGTTATTCGTTGTCGATGAAAAGTAGACGAGCTTCGTCATCTCGCCTTCGCCACCTTTTCGCCTTCTGGGTCGATGCTTTTGCAGACGATAGCCGTGCCGGCGACTTTAGTCCCTTCGACGATGCAGCGTCGAACCGCGGCTCAACACGCAAGCCGCAGGATCGCCCATCAGCGGCTCTCATTTCCGGACATTCTGCAGCCCTTGGCGGGGGCTCAACAATCCGCACGACGCGATACGCGGCCCCCACCTCGCAATCACGCCGTGACAACCGCCGAGTCGCGTGCGGCCACCAAAGCCTTGATCTTGTCGGGACGGAAACCCGACCAGTGCTCACCCCCGGCAAAAACCACGGGTGCGGACTGATAGCCCATGGCTTTGACCGCTTCCAACGCCTCGGCATCCCGGGTCAGATCCACCTCGCGATAGGTGAGTCCAGCCTTTGCCATCGCCCGTTTCGTCGCATTGCACTGGACGCACGAAGGCTTGGTGTAAACAGTGATGCTCATGAGAGCAGCTCCTTCCGATCCCTTTCGGACCAGCCGTCTCCGACCGCCCTGGGCACGCAGAAAATTCAAACTGCACCGCCTGAGCGGTACACGCGAAAACACTACACCTTGTGGTCGGCTACCGGTTAGACCACAAGGGCTTGTGTAGGGGTGATGAGTAACACCCTTGTCATTCGCCTTGTGGATGACACCTCTCTTTCGGTGGAGAGGCTGTGCATGCAGATGCTTCATCGAACTTGGTTATCCCCCGCCTTTCCACATCGAGCCGGATGTATGGGCCGCCCGACGGGCAACCGTAAGGATCTTCGCACGGGCCTCCGACACAAAATCGACCTCCATACGCTCTCAAGGCGGAACGAGCAAAGACTGCAACGCGCCACGCTCTATCCAACCCGTACCCGCTCGGGGCGGAATCAGCGACAAGGAACGAAGTCGCCGTTCCGCAAATTTCGGCCTGCACACCCTCAGGCAGAAGCCCGCAAACGGAGCGCGCGACGGCAAACAGCAATCACTTCCGCCCCCGCAGCCGAAGCTTCCACGTCGCATTCCTGACATTCAACACAGAGGGAAACACGGAGTTTTCCACATCTGTGGACGAAAATGGTCCACACCGGTGGAAAACTCTAGAAACTTATCCACAAGTGTGGACAAAGGGGGTTTTCAAGGCCGATGGGTATCATCTCCCGCCTCGTCTCACCTCGGCGCGTCCCCTCCACTGGCGTGTCGCGGACAAAGCCATGGCGAACGACATTAAGCCGATCGCGGACCAAAGACATCACGGCGATCGCGGACCAAAGAGGGGATATCTACCGCCCGCCGGCGGCAACGCCATCCGCCCGTTGTCACCCGCATTGGCCAACCGCCCGCCACCGACGAAAAACGACACCTACCGCCCACCACCCGGCATGCTCATGCGGTTTTCGTCGTAGTCTCCCGCCGTGGCAGTCACCACCTGCTTGCCGTCTGCCTTGATCGCATACTTCCGACCCTTGACGATCTCAGGCGACGAAAACACGAAAGAATTCGCACTCTTCGCGAGCGTGTAGGAAGCGACTTCCTTGCCGTTCGAATCAAACACCGCGAAGGTTGAGCCTTTGCTCGCCTGCCCCGCGACCTTGATCGAGGCTTGGGGCGAGGAGGCACTGGGAGCTTGATCCATCCCCCGGGCGCCCACCGCGAGCAGCGTTCCGCCTGTGACAGTCAGACCTTCCTCGGCGTCGATGGCCCCGTTCCCGCCATTCGTCGGCCCCCACACGGTCATTTTGCCGCCGCTCATGTAGCCGACGCCATTCGAATCAAAGCCGTCGCCTTGAGCGTTGATCGTCCAATTTCCGCCAACGACCGACAGCCACGGCGAATCGCCGCCCGTAGCATTGACGCCATCGTCACTGGAGGTCACCTCGGCCGTTCCGCCGGCCATCAGGATGGTCGCGCCCTCAACCCCCTCTTGAGATTTCTCCACCTTCGTCGAACCTCCCGCGAGAATCACGTCCGACGTCGCGTCGATGGCGTCCGAACCGGCGGAGGCGGTGATGCTGCCGCCGGTCACGAGGACGTACCCGCGGCCCGAGGTGGTCTCATTGTCCGCTTTGATCGCGTCTCCCTTGGCCTGAAGCGAGAGGGTTCCCGCGGCCATCACGACGTAGTCCTGGCCGCGTACGGCGTCGTCTGCGGCTGTGACGTCGATCGTGCCGCCAAGGATCACAAGGCCATCTGAGCTCGAAATGCCGTCGTTGCCGTTGCCTGTCACGTTAAGCGTGCCCGAGCCGCCGATCGTCAGATTGGCCGAAGATGCGATCGCAGCGGTCGGGCCGCTTACATTGCCGTAGTTCGATGTATCCGAAACGGAATTGACTGTGCCTTCGGCGGTGACGAGGACCGCCTCGCCGGCGGCCTTCACGCGGATGGCTGCGTCGGTCGATGAAGAGATCTCGGCCCCGTTGAGTACGATCGTCACCTTGTCAGATCCTCCCGCCGCCACGAGGATTTGTCCCGAAAACTTACCGGAAAGCACGTAGGTTCCGGCCGAGGATATCGTCACCGTGCCGTCGCTTGCTGCGGCACCGGACCCCTCCACCGTGGCCGATTTTCCATTCAACGCGATCTTCGTGGCCGAGGCAGCATCGTACTTGGCATCGTTGGAGCCGGCGTGCGGCTTCCGGTTTTCCGCCATGACCCCCTCGACCGTCGCTTTACTGGCCGTCACAGCCGTCGAATAAACATCACCGGAAGGAACCGCTTTCTCGGAAGCCTGGCGTAAGGAGTCGAGCATCTTCAGACCATCGCCGCCCATTGCCGCGGCATTTCCCGATTTCGTCGTGGAGTTCATCGTTGAGGCTTCCACCTGGGAGGTTTCAGCCGAACCCGCACTGCACGCTCCCAAGGAAACTCCCGCGATCAGGGCGATCGCCGCAAATTTCTTTCTCAGATCCTTCTTCATGCTCCGTTATCTCCTAGTCGTTGATCGCCGCCGCCCAGCGGTTCGGAGATCTCACACCACTGGGGCGGTTTCGCTTACCCGATAAGAATGAGGGAGTAAACTAGGTCTTTTCGATTATTTATCCGAAACTTTGCTGTGAGTATGTAGATAACGCGAACCCCCGGAACGCCAAACATCGTTCCGGGGGTTCGCGCGTATGCGAGTGTGCTGCGAGGCGCATGCGCCCGCGAGCGCCTCGCGCCTATTTCTTATTTCTTACCGAATTGTCCAGCTTTCGCCTTGGCTGCCTCTTTTCCATCGACGAGGACCTTGTACTCCTTGCCCTTCGCCATGCCCGACGAGGAGAAGAAGATCGAGGATACATCCTTCGACGGCTTGTGCTTGACCAGCTCTTTCCCGTTGGAGTCCACGATCGTAACGGTCGCTTGCGCTTTGACCGAGGTATCAACCTTGATTGCGGTCTGCGAGGAGCCCGACGACGGAGTTTCGTCCATCCCCGCCGGCCCCGCGGCGAAAAGGGTTCCACCGTCGATCTCCAGACCGCTTTCCGCATCGAGCGAGGCAGCGCGCGCATCGGCGGGGCCGTCGATCACCATCTTGCCGCCTCCGACGTATGCCGCGCCGTTCGAGTCGAAACCGTCGCCGCCGGTGTCGACTTGCCAATCACCGCCGGTCATCGCAAACCAAGGCCTGACACCGGTGGCGTTGATGCCGTCATCGCTGGTCTTGATCTCACCTTTGCCGCTCGCCAAAAGGACGTGCGCGGCCTCAACGCCTTCCTTGGAATCGGCAATCTTCAGCTTGCCTCCCGCCAGGACAATCTCGGTTTTCGCATTGATGGCGTTGGAAGAACCGCCCGTCACCGTCAGATCGCCACCGGTGACGAGCACGTATCCGCGGCCGGCCTTCTTCTCGTTCTCCGACTTTATGCCGTTGGCCTTGCCGTTGACGTTCAACGTCCCGTCGGCGATCACCACGTAGTCTTGGCCGCGCACAGCGTCATCCGGCGCACTGACGGTGATCTTTCCACCGGTGATGACGAGGCCGTCCGAGCTCGAAATGCCATCGTTTCCATTTCCCGTGACCTTGAGCTCACCCTTGCCGCCAACCGTCAGGTCAGCCGAGGACGCCAGCGCAGCCGACGGCCCTTTGGAGTTGCCGCCGTAATTCGATGTGTCCGACAAGCTATTGGACGTTCCGTCCGCGGCGATAACAACCACTTCGTCGGCCGTCTTCGCGCGAATAGCCGCGTCTTTTGACGAAGAGATGTTCGCATTCTTAAGCACGATCTTGACCTTCGCCGTGTCCGGCGCCTGCACGGTGACAGTTCCGTTGAAGGAGCCGGAAAGCACGTAGGTGCCGTCCTGCTTGATCGTCACCGCATCCTGAGTGGCGCTCGCGCCTTTGCCCGTGACCTTGGGCGTGCCGTCAAGCTCGATCTTCGTCGCCGAGGATTCTTTGTACTCTGTGTCATTGGAATCGGCATGAGGCTTCTGGTTCTCGGCCATGATGGCTTCGGGGGTGGCGCCGTTGGCTTTGACGGACGAGGCGTAGATGTCGCCCCCCGTGGGAATCTTTTTCCCGGAGAGATTGCGCAGCGAATCGAGGATCTTCAGCCCATCGGTTTCGCCGGAGTTCACTATCGACGACCCGCCCGATTTGGAGGCCGATTTGCTTGCGTCGGGCTTGCTGTCACCGCAACCGGCCAGGGCTAGGCCCGCGACCACGGCGAGCGCCGCGGCGTTCGTCTGGATTTTCCTTCTCATCGGAGTGCTCCTATCTCCTAATTCCTAGTTTGGACATCGTTGAATGCCAACGATTCGCGGGAAGTTCGGGGTGAACGATCGCGGTTCCGATGGCGTATTTGGATACGCGAGACGGGCGGATGCCGTGGGACCACAGCCACCTATCGGCGTCTGACGTCCGCCCGCTCGACTTCGTTTCGACAACGACCTCGGGAACCTCGAATCCCGAGGACTCCCCCGGACCCGACAGCACGAGATCTTGATCGATGGTCAGCCGTGAATCGTCAGGAAGGCACAGGGTCGAGCGTCGATAGGACGAACGGCTCGACGGCATGAGGTCCATGATTGTTCTGAACCCTTCCCTCTGGCTTGCCACGACACCGCGCTGCTGCAGCAGTTTCGATGCCCAGGCAACCACGTCCGTTCTCTTTAGCGGCTCGGATGGATCGTTCGCACCGTTGACGAAGTCATAGGTGCATACATCCTCCAAGCGCAAACGGTCTTTCACGTTCTGGCCGCGTCCTGAACGGGTCTTCAGCTCCATGAAGTGCATTCCCGAATCGAGATACACCCGGGACCGGAGTTTGAACCGCCGACGCCGTTTCGTGGCTGCTGCGCGATAAAGCGCGAAATCCGAGGTGTCATAGTAGTCGGAGAGATAGCCGAAGATCTGAACTCCGCCGATCGTTAAGGCCTGAGCTCCGATTTCTCCGAGAAAATCGACCATCTCAACCACCAATGTCCCGGGAACGAGGTACTTGCGGTCGGTCCGCTTGAGAAGTTCCGCCCTTTGCGCCAGGTCGTGAAGCGAAATTTCGGGCAGATCGAGCAGCTGGAAAGCATTCGCTTTCTTCGTTTTCGTCGGCGCCATTGTCATCTCCATCAGGCAGCCCTCAGCGCTTTCGTCTCGCGAAACCTCGCCCGCCCCTTGGAGCAGCGAACGTCAACCATCGTCGAATCGTTGACGTAATCGAGCCTGACGATACTGACTTCACGCACCTTCATGCCCGTGCGGTGCTCAATATATTCAGCGAGTTCGTCCATACTCGACAGAGCTTTGTCCACCACCATCGTCATGTGGTTGGAGCCGGTCATAGCCAGCTTCGAATCGGCCACCGCGAGCGCAGCGATGATCGCAGCGATGAGAAGCCCGGCAATGGCAACGCTCATCCCGTTGCCCATCCCGCCGATGAGGCCAATAGCCAGGGCTGCGAAATAATAAGCCACCTCAACCTGGCTCAGCTCGCTCGAACGCAGGCGAATGATCGACAGCACGCCGAACAGGCCCAAGCCGAGCCCAGCCCCCACCGTGGCTGTGGCAAGGGCCGTCGTAACGGCGAAAACGCCTATGTTAACGCCAAGGAGCGCAACCGCCAGGTCTTTGCGCCGATGTCGTGGATAATACAGCGCGAACGCCAGAACTCCGATTGCCGCGAGGTCGACGGCGAAAAGCGGATAGTTCATGGAAAACTCCTATTCATGGTTCTTCACCGCTGCGTGTACGACGTCGGTTTCCTCGGGAGGACTGCGTGGGCTTTCTCCCGCAAACTGCCGTGACGTTCTCCACCCGACGTCGCCATCGAATAGCCGAGGTTTCCCCAATTCCCTGCAATTACTCTCCGATTTGAGGTGCACATGATGATCGGAAAACTGAAGGTGTCAAGATATCCGTTATGAAGGCTGGATACGGACATCAAACGCATTGGGGACGATTTGGCCGTAGCGCGATGAAATTGTTTGAGTTGTGCAGTTATGAACCGCCTCGGTCCAACTAGTGTCAGCTTGCCAGACCTCGACCTCATTTTCTAGTGTCAGCGACACAAGGGAATTGAATTTGCAGGACGGCGACTTTTCTTTGGCCGCTGATAACCATTGCTATTTCGATGATTCAAGCGGTTGTTTTCGGTGATAGCGAAAACCCCGTGTCGCAAAATTGCGACACGACGGTCGCTGTGACTTCGACATGTTGAGCCCATCAAACCGCCTGGAAACGGCGCCCCCCTCGGCCTTGCTTTTCCCCGCTTCTCTCCGCCCCGGGGATCGTCACCGGTCACATCGCATCTAGCGACCTCCGAAGGACGGGCAAAGTGTCCCGAGTTCTTGGCTGCCCAGGTTCTTGGTAACCTAGGACTCGCGATCGATGCGCTGCTGTCAAAGGCGACCGGAACCCCGTTCGTTGCGACACGTGGCGTTTCCCCTTAGGCACCTCGAGCCGCATCGGTGCTTCGACGACCAGAAGAAAGGCGTGTTGGTGTCCAAAGACTACGACTTCGGTTCGCTCATCGACCGCGAGAACACCGACTCTTTGAAATGGGGGGCCCGCAAAGATCGCGGCTACCCGGCAACCGTCCTTCCGATGTGGGTTGCAGACATGGATCATCGGACGGCCCCCGCCGTCATCCAGGCCCTCCACGAGCGCGTCGCCCATGGAGTCTTCGGGTACGCGAAGGCCGACAGCTCCTATTTCGAGACGGTGGCCAGATGGTATTCACGGCGGTTCGGATGGGACGTAGACCCTACGTCGATCCGCGTTGTGGGCGGCGTGATTCCAGCACTCACCTACGCTGTACGGGCATTGTCAAAGCCGGGCGACGGCATCGTCATCGAAGAGCCCGTCTACTATCCGTTTCGATCAATCATCGAAAACAACGGCCGCACGGCGGTCAGCGCCCCGCTCGTTCGTGATCGGCAGGGCCGCTATGGACGCGACCTTGCAGCCCTCGAGGAAACTCTGACGGCTTCCGGAGCCAAAATGATGATTTTGTGCAATCCCCACAACCCGGTGGGGCGCGTGTGGAGTCGCGAAGAGTTGCGTGGGCTCGCCGATCTCGTCGCCAAACTAAACGTCACTGTCCTATCGGATGAGATTCACGCCGATCTGACCTATCCCGGGATTCGTGCAACGCCGTTCGCCTCCCTCCCCGGCATGGCCGATCAGACCGTCACGTCGACGTCACCGTCAAAATCCTTCAACCTCGCGGGCCTCCAACTGGCCAACATCGTTATCGAGAACCGAGAACTGCGCGAATCTTTCGCCCGTGAATCGAAAGCGGCCGGGTACGACGAACCGAATGCCCTGGGGCTGGCAGCCTGCCGCGCCGCTTACGAGTCCGGCGAAGAATGGCTTGACGCCTTCCGCGCACATATGGCGGAAAATCTCGACTATCTGGCGGAAGAACTGCA
>CAUSGP010000026.1:0-13803 GCA_963531075.1 uncultured Actinomycetaceae bacterium
GACCGCCTCTTCCACCTTGGCCAGGAGCGCCTTGCGGGAATACCCCATGGAATCGAAAGCCCCGGCCTTGACGAGACATTCGATGGCCCGTTTATTGCACACTTGCAGTGGGACCTTGTCGAGGAAGTCCTGGAAGGACGTGAAGGCGCCTTTTTTGCGTCGGGCCTTCATGATCCCCTCGACGACGTTCGCTCCCACGTTGCGCACGGCCGACAGGCCAAAACGGACCTCTTCGCCGGCGGCGGAAAAATCTGAATCGGAATCGTTGACGTCGGGAACCAGCACCGTGATGCCCATGCGGCGACATTCGCCGAGGTACAGGGCCAGCTTGTCTTTGTTGTCCTTCTTCGACGTCAAAAGCGCCGCCATGAACTCGACTGGATAATTGGCTTTGAGGAAGGCCGTCCAGTACGAGATCACGCCATAACAGGCCGAATGCGATTTATTGAAAGCGTACTGGGCGAAGGGCACGAGAATTTCCCACAGCTTGTCTATGCACTCTTTGGAATAGCCGTTGGCGAGCATTCCGGCGGAAAATCCCTCGAATTGCTTTTGCAGCACATCGAGTTTCTTCTTGCCCATAGCCTTGCGCAGCGTATCGGCTTGGCCCATGGTAAAACCGGCGCACACCCGAGCAATCTGCATAACCTGCTCCTGGTAGACAATGAGGCCGTACGTTGGAGCGAGAATGTCATGCAGGGGTTCATCAAGCTCGGGGTGGATGGGAACAATCTGTTGGAGCCCGTTCTTGCGTAGGGCATAGTTCGTGTGAGAGTTCATTCCCATCGGCCCCGGCCGGTAAAGGGCGGAAACGGCCGATATGTCCTCGAACTCCGTCGGGCGCATCTGCTTGAGAAGAGCCCGCATCCCCGAACCATCAAGCTGGAAGACGCCCAGGGTCTCCGCGCGCTGAAGAAGTTCAAATGTGGGTTGATCGTCGAGCTCGATTTCCTCGATTGCCACACGCTCTTTTCCGTTGGAGACGATGTTGTCGAGCGCGTCCTCAATGGTCGTGAGATTCGACAGCCCGAGGAAATCCATCTTCAGCACCCCGAGTTCCTCGCACAGCGGGTATTCGAATTGGGTGATGGTGGCACCGTCGGACGGGCGTTTCATAATCGGAATGACGTCCATGAGGGGATCCGAACACATGAGCACCGCGCAGGCGTGAACACCCCACTGACGGGTCAGCCCCGCCAAGCCTTGGGCGAGATCAAAGACGCGGGACGCATCCTGATCTCCGGCCACGAGCTGTCGAAAATCTCCCGCCTCCACGAACCGTTCGGCCTTTTCATTGTGAATGTCGGCAAGTGCGATGTCCTTTCCCTGAACCGTGGGGGGAAGCGCTTTCGTCATCCGCTCCCCCATTTCGAAGGGATAACCAAGCACACGGGCCGCATCCTTGAGCGCCTGCTTCGTTTTGATCGTCCCGAATGTCACGACCTGGGAAACCTTCTCCGCCCCATACTTATCCTCGACGTACTCGATGACCTCCCCGCGCCTGCGCTCGTCAAAGTCGACGTCGATATCGGGCATGGACACGCGTTCGGGGTTGAGGAACCTCTCAAAGAGGAGCCCGTGGCGGATGGGATCAAGCTCGGTGATTTGCAGGGCGTAGGCGACCATGGACCCCGCACCGGAGCCTCGCCCCGGGCCCACTCTGATCCCGTTGCGCTTAGCCCACTGGATGTAGTCGGAAACGACCAAAAAGTAGCCGGGAAAGCCCATCTGCAAGATGACGCTCACCTCGTAGTCGGCCCGCTTTCGCGCGTCGTCAGGTATCTTCTCGCCGAATCGAATATGCAAGCCCCGGTCGACTTCCTTGACGAACCACGACGTGATGTCCTCCCCGGGAGGAACGGGAAAGACCGGCATGTAGTTCGCGCCCTCGTCGGCCGTGGTGAACGAGACGTCGCAGCGTTCGGCAACGAGCAAAGTGTTCTCGCACGCCCCCGGAAGATCGCCGAAAAGCCGATACATTTCCTCCGTTGTCCGCAAATGGTAGCCGGTTCCGTCAAAGGTGAAGCGGTCGGGATCTTGAAGGGTCGAACCGGAGTTGATGCACAGCATCGCATCCTGAATCGGGGCGTCTTCAGCGGTGACGTAATGCGAATCGTTGGTTGCCAGCAACGGGGCGTCGATCTTGCGCGCAAGGTCGAGCAGTTCGTCGCGCACTCGCCTTTCAATCGCGTTGTCATGATCCATGAGCTCAACGAAGTAGTTCTCTTTGCCGAACAATTCCTGCATGCGTCCGGCCGCTTCGTAGGCTTCCTGGTACTGCCCGAGCCTCAGCCGCGTCTGAATCTCACCCGAGGGGCACCCTGCCGTGGCGATGAGCCCTTCGTGATAGGTCTCTAGAAGGTCCATGTCCATCCGAGGCCATTTGCCCATCTGACCTTCGAGGGAGGCGCGCGAATCCATCCGGAAAAGGTTGTGAAGCCCGGTGTTGTTGTAGGCCAGAAGCGTCATGTGCGTGTATGCGCCGCGGGCCGAGACATCATCGCCGCGCTGGCTCTCCTCGCCCCACAGGACACGGTCCGAACCGAAACGGGAGGTTCCCGGGGTCATATAGGCCTCGACCCCAATGATCGGCTTGATCCCCTGAGCCTTGCATTCCTTGTAGAACTCATACGCGCCGAAGCAATAGCCGTGATCGGTTATTGCCACGGCCTTCTGGTTTTGCGCCTTGGCTTGAGCCACAAGTTTCTTGATTTTCGCCGCCCCGTCAAGCATCGAATATTCGGTGTGGACATGCAGGTGCGCGAAATCTTTGGCCATGGGCCTAGTCTACGCGGAGCCTTAGAAGCTGCGCCTAGGACGACGCCGATCGCCTTCCTACCGGAATACGCCTTCGCGCATCGCTTGAAGAGAATTGGCAAGATCGTCCGGATACGGGGCGGTGAAAGTCACCCACTCCCGCGACGTCGGGTGTTCGAATCCCAGCTTGACGGCGTGAAGCCACTGACGTTCAAGCCCAAGTTTCGCTGAGAGCGTAGGATCGGCGCCATACATGTCGTCGCCAACGCACGGGTGGGATACGGCCGACATGTGAACGCGAATCTGGTGCGTTCTTCCCGTTTCGAGATGGATATCTAGGAGGCTGGCTCCGGCCATCGCCTCGATCGTCTCGTAATGGGTAACGCTGCGCCGTCCGTCCTCGCGTATGCCCATCTTCCACTGATGCCGATGGTTACGGCCTATCGGAGCATCGATCGTTCCCGACATGGGATCGAGATGGCCTTGAACCAGTGCGTGATAGACCTTTTCGACCGCTCTATCACGGAAAGCCCTTTTGAGAAGCGAGTAGGCAATCTCCGATTTCGCCACGACCATGCAGCCCGTGGTGCCGACGTCAAGCCTGTGGACGATGCCTTTGCGTTCCTGAGGACCCGACGTAGTCAGACTCACGCCTTCGGCCATGAGCGTACCGAGAACATCCGGGCCTTCGAAGTTAAGCGACGGGTGAGCCGCCATTCCTGCGGGCTTGTCGACCACGACGATGTCCTCGTCCTCGTAGAGCCTGGATATTCCTTCGCGCGAAGGTCGGGGATCCGCCGCCGGCGGATCGGGGACAAGAATTTCGAGTATCGAACCCCGCGCGACGCGATCCGATTTCGACGCGACGGCCCCGTCCAACCACGCCTGCCCTTCGGCAACGGCACGGGCACAGACGTTTCGGGAAAGTCCCGTCATGCGAGCCAAAGCCGAATCGACGCGCTCTCCCTCCAACCCATCGGGAACGGGGTACAAGCGCCGTTCAGGCATGCTCGCCTTCGTCCGGAGAAACGGCGTCTTCTGAGTGCGCACGCTCACTGGCGTCTGACTCTTCGTCCCCGCGCTGCTCAGCCCGACCGTCGAAAGGAACAGCGATCCAGCTGAGAATGACGATAACAACTATGCCAAGAACAAGTGCGATATCCGCCACATTTCCTATGAACCAATTGCCGTAGGCAATGAAATCGACGACATGCCCCTGGCCGACACCGGGCTGCCGGAAAAGCCGATCGACGAGGTTGCCCGCCGCACCACCCCAGACGACCGCGAGGGTAATCGCCCATACGGGTGAAACTGTGCGGCGGATCCACAGTGGAAGGGCAAGAACCACGATGGCGGCGACCACCGTAAATACCCATGTGGAACCCGTCAGGAAGGAAAATGCCGCACCCGGATTGAAGTGCAATTCGAATCCCAGGAGATCGCCGATGACGTGATAACGCCTAGCATCGTGCAACGAGACGAGCGCCCACTGTTTACTCGCCTGATCCACGGCAACTGTGAGAATGCCGACAACGATTGCCCAGATCGTCAATCGGCCCGACTTGGATAGCGTGGTCATTCAATCCTTCTCACGTCGAACGGCGGCAGCCCGCAGCTGCCGCCGTTCTCACTTAGGCTCAGCGCTGATCCGAAGAGGGGGTAGAACCCGATTCGACGTCGGCCAAGAGCGACTCCAGGTAACTCTTGAGTCGAGTGCGGTAATCGCGCTCGAAGTCTCGAAGCTCCGAAATCTTCCGTTCGAGAAGACCGCGCTCCTGCTCCAGCTGCGTGAGCGTGCGGTTGTGCTGTTCCTCCGCCTCGGCGATGATCCTTTGGCTTTCGGCATTGGCTTCGGCAAGGATGCGATCGGCTTCGGCCTTTCCGTCGCTGATGTACTTGTCATGCAACTGCTGGGCCAAGGCGCGCATGCCTGCAACGGCGTTGGTGTCGCCGCCTCCAGCTGCGCCACCTCCAACCGGTGCGAAGGAGGCCGTGGTCGCCGCGGAGAACGGAGCCTCGCCCCGTCCGGTGGCGGCGCCGGCGTTCTCAAGCTCGGCGATTCGAGCCTGGGCCTTCTTCAATTCGTTTTCCAGCTCGGCTTTCTGGGCCGTGAGCTGGGCGATGGTTTCGGCAACTTCATCGAGGAAGAAGTCGACTTGATCTAAGTCGTATCCCTCCTCGATTGAGCTCGGTGCCTTGAAGCGTGCATTCAGGACATCGGATTCAGTCAGCAGCGCCATGTGTGTATTCACCTCTGTGTTTTGGTACGTATTCCTCAGCGGGCAAAAACGCCGCCTACAGGGATACGTTACCTGAAATGGTGCCAATGTTCACCGTGTGAATGGTGCTGCATCTCCCCGGGTCTTAGCCGCGAGCGAAACGCAGAAAATATAAACCGCGAAATAGCGCGTAAAAGTCGATGACTATCTAGAAGCCGGCGTAAAGAATCCCCCCAAAAAATCCCAAAACTAAGACGATAATGGTGAACGCCATACTAGCGTCTGAGAGCCGGGAACTCGGTGATTGACGTTCGGGCATCGCGCTTCTAAGTGATGCCGGCACATCCTTCTCTTCCATGGAGTTCATGCAGAAGGCGCCCTCCTCCTCGTTCCCCGTCAGATACCCGTGTACGCGCGCATTCCGGGAATCGGGCTGAATGACGGTTTCGGCGACTTCATTGAGGAAGATGTCCATCTGGACAGGGCCGTATCCATCTTGAAACGAGTTCGGCGCCTTGAAACGCGTGTTTAAAGCATCAGATTCAATAAGCCACGCCAAGCGCTTTCCTTCTGCTTTCGCGCGAAAATCCTGCTGATTTCACGCTGTCGACGACGCCGGACTGCCGGGGTCCACGCTGATGTTCACTCTGCGCGAAGCACCGTGCACCACGATCAGGAATTGACGAAGACAGGAGTTGTCTGACGGCTTCGAAAGCCCAGCCGCCTCCAAGTGCCAGCGTTCGAATTTCTCCGCCTTGCCGGAGCTTCGGGCACTTGGCAGCTTCCGCTCAGGCGAAAGCCTCCCGAAAAGCGGTATCAAACGAATTGTTGGAGAATCCTTCCGATAATTCCCAGTGCGACTATGAGAACAAGGAAGGCCATATCGAAGGCCACGGGGCCTAAACGCAGAGGCGGGATATATTTCCCGATGAAACGCAGAGGAGGATCCGTAGCCTTGTACACGGTGTTCACCGCGACCAACGCAAACCCCGTTGGGTTCCAATCGCGAAGAATCATGGTGACGATGTCGATGACGACCCTCGCAAGCAGGAGGATCATGTAGAACTGGACGAATAGAAGAAGCAGTGTGAGGACGATTTTCATTAGAAAGTCGAGTTGCCAGAAGCGGCGTGCTCGTCCATCGTCACCGTGTGCGGCGTCATAAGAAGGACATCTGCGGAAACCTTGTTGAGCTGACCTTCAAGCCCGAAGCACAGGCCGAGCGCAAAATCGACGATGCGTTTACGCGACTCGGTGTCGGTTTCCGTGAGATTCAAAATGACGGGCAGTCCGGAGCGATACTGCTCGGCGAAAGCCCTCACCTCGGAAAAGGAGGTCGGGTGCACCGTCACAATGCGGGCAAGCTGAGGCACAGACGGCACAGAGCGGATGGGCGAGACTTCCGCGTCGAGGTGCTCCTCGTCGGCGTACTCGTCGTACCCGTCCTCGTACTCGTCGTACTCGTCGCTCAGCGTTGACCTGTCAACGAAGCGCTGGAACATTCCCATACCGATATCTCTTTCATTCGCGGGGTGTACGCAAACCAACGTATTGCAGATCGTCGCCTCACCCCGCGATTTAGAAAGGCGTGTCGCGCGTGACCTCGACTATGCCCACGAACCTTCCACACGCTCTTTTCGCCGCCATTTCGCGGCGATGAGAGAAGTATCTGGCATCTTCCATCGTGCAAATTTCGGACCGGACAACCTCGTCCACGCCCTCCTTGCGCAACTGCAGCTCAAGCGCTTCGGGAATGTCGATGGCGGGTGTACCCCACGACGTCTTCGAGTAGCTTCCCGGAGCACAAGACTCGGCCTCGTCTCGCAGGTGCGCAGGAACCTCGTAGCACCGGCCGCAAATTGAAGGGCCGATATGGGCGCGAATCTGCCGGGCACCCCTGGCAGCCATGGCTTTTACAGCCACCGCCGCTATGCCTTTGAACAAACCGGAGCGCCCAACGTGCACCGCCGCTGCGATCGGTGCGTTTGACGCCGAAAGCAGGAGCGGGACGCAGTCGGCCACCATGACCGCCGCAGCGCAAGGCTGCAGTGAGGCATCGATCACCAGGCCATCCGTATCGGCAAAAGTGCGGCCGGGTGCCGCAAAAGAACGCACCCGCTTGTCTACGACCTCGACGTTGGCGCCGTGGACTTGGTCCATCCAGGCGATAAAGCCGACCTCATCCGACAGGCTCAATCTATTGCGCGCCACCGATGCAGGATCGTCTCCGACGTGCAGGCCCAGATTGAAACTCGCATACGGGCCTTGGGAAATCCCACCCCGGCGTGAGGTAAAGCCCGCTCGAATTCGGCCGCCGGGAACGGCCGAATCGAATGCCCACTCGACCAGCGTCACTTTGGGTTTACTGTTCCTCGAAAAGGAAAGCGGGAATATCGAGGTCGCGGCTGCTGCGCGTCGTGGGCTCCTCCACCACGGGCGGTATTGACGGAGCCGGCGCCGGAGCCGTTCGCGCCACCGGGTCAGCCACAGGGTGGCTCGGCGTCGCGATGTGGTGGCCCGGCGTCGCGACATGATGGCCCCCGGTGCTCACGACCGGTTGGACGGCGGGCTCCTCTGCTCGATGAGCCGGTGCGACGTCGTCGAAGGAGCGGGAACGGGCAGGCGGAATCTGTGCGGGGCGCGTAGCGGGCGTGAACTGCTCGTCCTCCGGCTCGTCGAATCCGGCGGCGATGACGGTCACGCGCACGACGTCGCCGAGCGAATCGTCGATGATATGACCGAAGATGATATTGGCGCTCGGATCGGCGGCCTCTTGAACCAGCTTGGAAGCCTGATTCATTTCCTGCAACGAGAAGTTCTCACCGGATTGGAAGGAGAGCAGTACGCCGTGTGCGCCGTCGATGCTGGCTTCAAGAAGAGGCGAGGAGATCGCCGCCTCCGCGGCGCGCATCGCACGGTCATCCCCGGTGGCCTCGCCGATGCCCATAAGCGCGGTTCCCGCATCCTTCATGATCGCTTTGACGTCCGCGAAGTCGAGGTTGACCAGTCCCGGAATGGTGATGAGGTCAGAGATCCCTTTCACGCCGTTGCGCAGCACCTCGTCGGCCAGGTGGTATGCCTCCAGAACCGCGATCTCTAAAAGCCGGTCGTTGGGAATGACGATAAGCGTATCGACCGCCTTGCGCAGCTCGGCCAAACCGGCGGTCGCATTGTTCGCGCGCTGACGCCCTTCGAATTCGAATGGCCGCGTGACCACGCCCACCGTCAGGGCGCCGATGGAACGGGCGATCTCGGCGACGACGGGGGCCGCTCCGGTTCCCGTTCCGCCGCCCTCGCCCGCGGTGACGAAGACCATGTCGGCATCTTCGAGAGCAGCGCTGATAACCTCGCCGTTCTCTTCGGCCGCGCGCCTGCCGACCGCGGGATCGGCTCCCGCGCCAAGGCCGCGAGAGACTTCGCGACCGATATCCAATTTGGTTTCAGCCTCGGATTTGACGAGGGACTGACCGTCGGTGTTGATGGCAATGAACTCGACACCCGCGAGTCCATCTTGAATCATGCGATCAACGGCGTTGACTCCGCCGCCGCCCACACCGATGACTTTGATGTTCGCGCCGTTGTTGAGAGTGGGCATCGCTCTCTTCCTTTCAGACTTCAACTCGTACTTGAAGTTTTCTCCGTTCACCTTCGCGGACAAGGTAGAGGGCCATGTTCGGCCGTTCAACCTCCACGCGGGGCGTGTCGCATATTCGACGATGGGACCGCGACGTGGTCGGCTCGTTCAACGGCTGGATCGGCGGCAAAAGAGGCCGGACGTCCGCGCGATTCCACTAGTTTTCGGTGACGGGCGAGCCGGGGGCGGAAACGTCGTAGCGCTTCGCCTTCTGCGTGAGCAAAACCTTAAGAACCCTGGCTTTTTGCGAGGAATTCTTAGCATCTCCCCAGGCTACGGTCGCCCTGTTGGACAGGGTGAAAGAAACCTGCCCTGTGTCGCTGACTTCCACGGTTGCGATGCGCTTGCGCGTTTGATCGTCAAGCGCACCCAAGACGTTCACCATGGTGGACGTGGCGCTCGCTGCATCGCCTTTCGACAGCTTGAGTTTCGGCAGAGAAGAAGCGCGAGACTTGGGAATGTCCAAACGGACGCCATCCTCGTCCACGGCCGTGCACGAACCCTTCTCGCTCAGGCAGGCCACCGGCCGCCTAAGCGAGACCGCGATCTTTATTCCACCCGGAAAGCTTCGCGTCACTTTCACCCGTTTGACCATCGGCAGGCTTTTTTGGACGCTTTCTTCGACGTCGCCCGTATTTAGACGGATCAACGGCGTGCCGACATACTCGTTGACCGCGGATCTGACCTGGCCGGCCGTCACCGTCGAACCGTTTAAATCCGCTCCCTCCACAGCGATCCCGCCGGATCGCAGGGCAAGCAGCGGGCTGAAAAATACGGTCCAGGCGACAACCAGCGCGACGGCGGCGGCGATTGCCGCGCGCACAAGCCTGCGCTTGCGGGCTCTATGGCGTTCGGCCAAACGTTCGCGGCGTCGTTCGGTCATATCGACCGGCTTGGATTCTTCCTCGTCTGCTCCCAGGACGCCCAGACGCGATGTCCACGAAGGATCGCCTGTGGTGATCTCCACGACGGCGTCCGATTGCGCCGCCTGACGCCCGTTTCCGATTCGACGTTCATCGACGGCGCCTCGCCCTTTGCCGTCCTGACGCACATTTTCAGCGCGACGCCCTCTGCCTGCTTTGCCCACGGACACGAGGCCGTTGGATGGAGACGGGCGGACGGGCGCAAGATCGCTGGGAGATGAGGATGGGACGCTCGGCTCTTCGGGTTCGTCCTCCTGCGGGCGAGGGCGAACTTCCGACCTTCGCCCGGGGCGCCTGGGAGCTCTCATCGCGCCTCGATGGCATTGAGGATGACGGGCCCAAGCTCTGTGACGTCGCCGGCGCCCACCGTCATGACGAGATCACCGGGGCAGGCGCGCGCGGCGAGAGTGCGCGCAGCCTCGACCTTGTTGGCAACGAACTGGGCGCGATCCATCTTCGCCGTAATAAGGTCGCCCTCGACCCCTTCGATCGGGTCTTCGCGAGCCGCATACACGGACGTGACAACGACGTCATCGGCGAGACTCAAAGCCTCGGCGAAACCGTCGGCGAAATTGGCGGTACGCGAATACAAATGCGGCTGGAAAAGAACGCGCACAGCCCCCGCGCCAGCCACTGCCCGAGCCGCCGCAAGCGTGGCCTCGACCTCAGTGGGATGGTGAGCGTAGTCATCAATCACGCGAACGCCCCCGGATTCCCCTCGGAATTCGAAACGTCGGCCGGTTCCGCGAAAGTGCGAGAGCGCATCGGCCATCTCTTGACGATCCACGCCAAGTTCGACGCCTGCGGCCCATGCGCCCGCGGCGTTGAGGAGGTTGTGGCCCCCCACTACCGTGAGCCGCAGAGGAATCGGCCCGGAGCCGTCATTAAGAATTCCCGATGCGCCCTCGCCTTCGGATTCGTGCGACGTGCCGTCCTCCGGCCCAGCCCCGAGATCTTCGACCCTTACATGGGCCGCGGCTCCGCTGGGACCTGAGCCGTAACCGTAGGTGATCACCCTTTGACCGCGCTCGATTGCGTCTATCGCCATCGCCAGGGCCCCCGGCGACTCGACGCAGGCGATGAGCGCACCGTCTTCTTTGACCAACCGGCCGAATCGGTCGAAGGCGCGCTCGAATTCCTCAATGCTCCCGTAGTGATCGAGATGATCTGGCTCTATGTTCGTCACCACCGCGATAAAGGGCTGATAGTTGAGGAAAGACTCGTCGGATTCGTCAGCTTCCGCGACGAATGCCCTGCCGGTTCCCAAGTGGCTTCCGCCGCCGACTCCCACGACGGTCCCGCCGATGGCCCACGAGGGATCGAGCCCGACCTCGCGCAACGCGGTAGCGATCATTGCCGACGTCGTCGTTTTGCCGTGGGCTCCCGCGACCGCCACGAAGTCCCGTCCATGCGCGGCCAAGGCCAGCGCTTGGGAGCGATGGAGGATTTTTTGTGACCGTTCGCGAGCGATCACAAGTTCGGGGTTGTTCTGGCGAATCGCCGATGAGACGACAAGGATGGCGTCTGCGGGAACGTGCGAGGCATCGTGGCCGATCGATACGGCAATGCCCTCTGCCGCCAATCGATGCGTCGTTTCGGATTCTTTGGAATCGGAACCGGTGACGCGCCCACCGGAAGCCGCTAGCAGCTCCGCGACGACGCTCATTCCCGCGCCTCCGATGCCGACGAGATGGTATGCCGCTCCAGGCGAATACGGCGTCATCGCTTCTCCCCTATGTCTTCGATGAGCTGGGCCAAACGTTTATCCGCGTCCACGGGCATGAGCTCGCCAAGCACCGTCGACATGGCGGCTAGCCTATCGCCGTCAAGCGCGAGAGGGATGATCTCGTCCGTGACGTTCTTCAACGTGAAATCGCGATCGCGGACAAGACGCGCTCCCCCCGCTCTGACGGCTTCGGACGCATTCTGCTCCTGTTCGCCGTTGCCTATCGGCAGCGGCACGAAGAATCCCGGAATACCGAGCGCGCAAAGCTCGGCAACCGTGCCGGCGCCCGAACGGCATAGAACCAAATCGGCGACGGCGTAGGCCAACTCCATATCTTTCAAATAATCGATGACGTGATAGTTCGGGGCTTGCGCGCTGGCTTCCCGGACGGGGCCATCCTTTCCTCGTCCCGTCAGGTGGAGGACTTGAATCCCCGCATCCTGGAGGGCTGGAATGGCGGCCACTAGAACTTCGTTGAGGTGCTGAGCCCCCAGCGACCCTCCCGTGACCACGAGTGTCGGCAGCGCAGGGTCAACTCCCAGCTCTTCGGCCGCTGCGACATGCGCGGCTCCTCGGGCTTCCGAGTCGTCGCGCAGGGCGGCGAGATCGGCGATCTTCTTGCGCAGGGGCAAACCCACCACCCGCGTCGTCCCGGAAGCGGCCGAAAGGCGGGTGGACTGAAAGGTCAAAGCGACCGCCGCCGCTTTCCGTGCACCGAATCTATTGGCGAGCCCGGGCTTGACGTTCTGTTCGTGAACCACGAAAGGGATGGAACGTTTGCGGGCGGCCGAGTAAAGCGGAGTCGACGCGAAACCGCCGAAACCGACGGCCACGGACGCACCGGTCTCCTCCAGCACCCGGCCCGCCTTGGCCACAGCGCTCTTGTATTTGCCGGGGAACTCAACGAGGGCTTTGCCGATCCTTCGAGGCATCGGAACGCGCGGGATCTCGATGAATTCGATGCCAGCGGCCGGCACTAGATCGGCTTCGAGACCTTCCTCGGTGCCGATGGCGCACACGTCGACGCCGCGCTCAACGAGCGCGGCTGCCGTCGCCAGCAGAGGGTTGACGTGACCGGCGGTTCCACCGCCCGCCAAAACGACTTTCATACTCATCCTTTCACTACGGCGCGCACGCGATAAGCCAGACGTCCGCGCACGCGGAAGGTTTCCCTGACTCCGGGGGCCGAGAGGGCGCATGAGACGGCGAAGCCAACCGCCAAAAGACATGCGATGACCGCCGATCCGCCCTGGGAAATGAGAGGAAGCGGCACTCCGAAAACGGGAAGCACGCCCGTGACCACGAGCATATTCGCCATGGCCTGCCCGCACATCCAAATCGCGATCCCCCCGCAGGCAAGCCTGGCGAATCGAGAAGGATGATAGGTGGCGATCTTCATCAGTCCGAAACCGAGCACGAAGAACATGGCGATAACCACGAGACAGCCGAAGAGCCCGAGTTCCTCGCCGATGACCGCGAAAATGAAATCGTTTTGCGCCTCGGCGAGGTTTCCGGGCCATTTCTCTATGCCGGTTCCCAGCCCTCCGCCGGAAAGGCCACCCGAGCCGAATGCCCACAGGGCGAAATCCGACTGGGTGGGGTCAACCGAGTCAGGCAAGGTCATGAGGTTGGCGAGATAGTCTTTTATTCGCGTCAGTCGCGAGGCATTCATGGCCACGAGCACGGCCGCCGCAAAGCCGGCCAACGCCCCGCCGATGACGTAGTAGTGGCTCGGCATTCCGGCCAGCCAGAAAATCCCGGCGCAAATAAGGGCAAAAACCATCGCCGTTCCCATGTCGAAACCGAGAAGGACGGCGGCCAAAGCCAGCATCGCCCCCGCAGCCACGGGAAGCTTGTGTCTGCCCCGCCAGCTCTGTGGCCACGGACCCCAGGAAGGCACGAGGAAGGATCGAAGGCCCCAGTCATTCGTCCGGCTCCGGCCAAGATGCGCGGCCACCCATATGATCGTGGCTAGTTTGAGGAATTCGGATGGCTGAATGGTGAAAGGGCCGATTTTCAGCCAGTTCAGATTGCCGGCCACATCCTTTCCAAGAGGAGTGACGACGGCGCATTGCAGGAGGATGCCTCCCGCGAAGATCCAGTTGGAGGCCCGCAGGAACACGGTCGCGGGTAAGAAAATGGCAATGGCTCCAACCACCAGGCCTATCGCAGCGTACATTAGCTGGCCGTTGGCCGTCGTGAAGGTCGTCGGCTCGCCGTTGAGCCGGGCATTCCTAATGGCCGCAGGGGCTGTGGCCGAATAGACCATGACAACGCCGACAACCAAGAGGACGCAGGCCGAGACGAGTATGAGGGAGACTGCCTGATGCATCTGATCGCGCACCACCGCCCCGGGGTAAGCGGGCTCGGGCTTGCGCGCTTCTTCCTTGGCTCTAGCGATGCCCACCCCGTGGGCGCCCTTGAGTTTGACGAGGGCTTTGCTCGCTTTGGGATGGCGGTGTTCGCGATCGAGACTAGCCATCGATTCTCCTCGCGGCCTCGGCGAACCGATTTCCCCGTTCGGCATAGGAGGCAAATTGATCC
>CAUSGP010000027.1:0-13749 GCA_963531075.1 uncultured Actinomycetaceae bacterium
GCCCTCGACGGCACGCTCAGCTCCGGCGAATCGGCGCTGACCGGGCCGGTTGCGCGCGGCGACGTCGGCACCGTGCGCGAGCACCTCGCCTCGCTCGATGCGCTTGCCGCGACGGGGGACTACGCGGACATACCGCCCGCCTACCGCGCGCTCGCGAGGGCGACGGCGGCGCGGGTCGCGGCCCGAAGCCTGCGGGAGCCTCCGGCGATTGATCGCCTGCTGGCCGAGCTGGACGGCGGCGCTTCAGGTTTGGCGACGCCGGGCTCGGCGGAGCCTGGCGGAAGCGTCGACTCGGGCTCGGGGGCTTCGGACGGCGGCGACGGTTCGTATTCCGCCGAGCCGGACTGAGGGTCTTGGGCCCGGCCACATCGGACCAGGCCGCCTGTTCGAGCTTGCGGCCGGTTCGGACGGGAGCGTCGGTTGGAACTCGGCAGACTCACGAATCGGTTAGCGGAGGCAAGGGCAGCGCCCGGCGGCGATGGAACAGCCGAGGACGGAGGAGAGGATGTTAACCGCGCTGAGTAGAATCGCTGGCTGAGCGGTTGAGTATGACGCGGCGGCCGCGGGGGACAATCCCCGCGGCCGCCGACTGGAATGTTTGTATTTTCGCGGAGCGCCTCAGAGGCATTTCATCCTCTGCGCGCCGTTGATTTCGATGATCTCAACGAAATATACCGCGTGATCGCCGCTAAGTGCGCTGCGGATACCACGTCTTCTTTTCGCCTTTAAGCATGGAAGACAATGGCTGGTCGATCTGATCGTCGGTGTGATAGCTCAGATAAGGTTCGCCATTTTCAACCTTGGTGACGATCATCGTGTGGGTCATCTCGGTAGCGCCTTTGGCTTTGTATTGCAAGATGTCTCCCGGCTGCAATTCATAGTAATTGTTTAGCAAGGTCGTTCTTTTCAGCCCACCACTGCCGTTCGCCATGCGGAAGAAGTTTTCGGCACCGGACCAAGTCCAGCTGTTGAGGGGATAGCTGAAAGGCAGTCCTCCGCCGTACCACCAGGCGTTGTCGTCTTTATAGTCGAAGTATGGATGGGAGACCTGCTCCCATCCGCCCGCTTCCATGGCTTGCGACACAAAGTTGGTGCAATCCCCGCCTTCGTTTTCCTTATAGTAGTGATACTTACGGTTCGGGGATTTGGCGTGCTTGCGAGCGTACTCCACCGCTTTCTTCTTTTGTTTTTGCGTCAAAGTGAGTGGTACGACGGCCGGCGCCTTCCGCTGCTGACCTTGCACCAACTTTTCTCCCGTGTACTGCGATTTGTCATCTCGCCTGCCCTCTGGAGAATTTGACGCGTCTTTCTGGGGTTTGGGAAGGTAGCTGACGAGGTGCTTGTCGTAATAGTCGCGATCTTTGACTACGAGGCCATAGATGCATCCGCGGGCGTCTATTTTGATTTCGTGGGGAATAATTCCTTCCCAGTTGACGTCGTCCTTCGCGATATGTCGAGAAATTTCGATCTGTGCGGTGACGACGAGACTTCCGTTGCTTTGCTTTTTTACAGCAACATCATTGACCTTGACGCGGACCTTGTCGACAAAGCGTGCCCCTTTGGGGCCGTTTGCCATGGATTGAGCCATTTCCTGGGCGGATGCTGCAACACCGTCCGCGCTTTTCTGGGCCGCGGGCTTCACGGGAAGTCCCTTTAGCCGCGAATCGGGTTTGTCCTTTTTGGCGATGAAAGCGTCGATGTTGACCTGCTTTTCCATCGCCGCCACTGAATTGGCCGCTTTATGCGGAAGATCGTCCATATTCGCGGAGCCTGCCTTGACGGCGGACGGGCTTGTTCCGGTCGGAGACGGGCTCGCGTTTGCCGGGCTGCCGGGGAACAGCATCGCTGCTGTGCATATTGACGCGGCCAATGTGAGGCGTCGTTTTCTCATTCTTCTATCTCCTTGTTTATTTCGTTTAATTGGGTGCGTGCGGCGTCGACAAATCAACTCTGAATTTTTCTAGGATTTTCCATTTGTGCGCCGATGGTTCAATCGTCTCTCTAAGACCGTCACATTAAAAGGGCTGTTCGTCCCCTGATTTTTCGGATACGGGTTATTACAATTTTAAGGGGGCGTGCGGGCTTCGACGGCCAGTGAGCCTCCCGCTCAGGCCACGGCTGCGAAGGTTCCGTCGTTGGCCGGTAAACTGGTAGGCGTGACTAAAGTTGCACGCACTAAAGCGGATCTCGCGGAGGCCCTCGGCGCCCTCAACGGCACGAGTGCGCTTGTCATGACGATGGGCGCGCTTCACGAAGGGCACCTTGCGCTCGTTCGGGCCGCGAAGAAGGCGGCGGACAATGTGGTCGTCTCGATCTTCGTCAACCCCCTGCAATTCGGGCCGGGCGAAGACTACGAAGCCTACCCACGCGACCTTGAGGCCGATCTGGCCTTTCTCGAGGCGGTCGGCGTCCAGGTCGTTTACGCTCCCGAGGCCGAGGACGTCTATCCGCGCGAACCCCTTGTTCGCATCGATCCCGGACCGATGGCCGCAGTCCTCGAGGGAAAGACTCGCCCCACGCATTTCGCGGGCGTGCTCCAGGTCGTCCACAAGGTGCTCAACCTCGTTCGCCCGGACATCGCCTTCTTCGGGCAGAAGGACGCGCAGCAGCTCGCCCTGATCCGCACGATGGCCGCCGATCTGGACATGCCGGTCGAAATACGGGCGGTCCCGATCGAGCGTGACGTCGACGGCCTCGCCCTGTCCTCGCGCAACGCCTATCTTTCGCCCACCGAACGCATCGAGGCTTTGGCTCTCAACCAGGCGCTTGCGGTGGGGGCCGACGCCGCCCAACGCGGCCTGTCCCCGAAGGAGGTGCGCGACGTTGCCGAACGGCACCTGCGCGAAGCACCGGGAGTCAAGATCGACTACCTCGCCCTCGTCGATCCTGAGACTTTTGCGGTCATCGACGGCGAGGCCTTCTTTGCAGGCGGAGCCGCTGAGACCTCACCTTCCGAAGGCGCCGCGATTAAGCCTGCCAGCGACGGCAGGAGTTTCCCTGCGAGCGGTGCGACCATGTCCGCGGGCGGCTCCGAGACCATGCCTGCGGGCGAGACTATGCCTGCAGCGGGTGCAGCGCCGGTGCATGGGCGAGGTTTGTTGGCCGTCGCGGCCTGGGTTGGGCCCACGCGCCTCATCGACAATATGGAGGTTGAACTTCGTGGCTGAATTGCGTATGCGCCGAATGATGACCGGCAAGATCCATCGCGTCACCGTCACGGGTGCGGATTTGCATTACGTCGGATCGATAACGATCGACGCCGATCTGCTTGACGCCGCCGATATTCTTCCCGGCCAAGAGGTTGACGTGGTCGACGTGACGAACGGCAGCCGCCTCACGACCTATGTGATTCCCGGTGCGCGGGGGAGCCGAGTGTGCCAGATCAACGGCGCCGCCGCGCACCTGGTGAAGACAGGTCATATCGTCATCGTCATCTCGTATTCGCTGCTCGACGACGCGTCCGCGCGCAGCTACGAGCCGCGCGTCGTCTTCGTCGACGTGGACAACGCTATCGTCGAGACGGGGGGCGAGCCCGGCCAAGCGCCGCCGGGCCACGGGCTGCGCAGCTCGGGCGAACCTATTGCCTCGTTCCGGAAGTAACCGCTTGGCGCGCTGGGAGTAACCGTCGGGCCTAACGAACCGCAGTTCCGTTACGGTTATATCGCGCTCGCGTTACGCCCGCCTTGTGAGGCCACGGTTACATCGCGGTCAATGACTGTTACATCGCGGTCACGACCACGGTGCGATCGCTGCGGCGACAGCACGCCACACTTCGAGCGACGTTACCGCCACGGGGACCGCGGTGTCGCCGTCGACGGTTATGCCCACCATGCCGGCCGATGTGTCCAGGACGCACACGGTGGTGCGCGCCTGGGGCTCGCCGACGGCGACGTCGAAAGACTGGATGAGCCAGAGCCGCCAATCGTCCTTGCCGATGGCTTCGCTTGCCTCGGGCCACGCTCCCTTGATGGTCGAAGCGAGATCGCCACGGGCCTGACCGCCGCGGCCGTTCTGGCTGGCTCGATGAAGGTGGCGGATGATGCGCCCCGCAAAGTCGGGAAGGGTGCCCTCGGGCAGGCGGGGGCGCGGGCCGATGCCAAGCATTTCCAAAAGGGTGAGAGGGAACTGGCCCGGCTCTTGCCGCCGCAGAACCGTCACTTCCCCATCCGTGATGTCGAGCAGCACGCTGCGATCCTTGGCCACCCAGGTGCGGGCTTCGCGCACTGTTCCGGCGTCGCACACGTACAGGCGCACAGCGCCCGCCGCTTGTTGGTAAGCCTGCAAAAGCTTGGCGGCAGACTGCGACAGTGTGCCGTCTTCCAAGAATCCCCTCTGCTCCAAATCGCTCATGAGATTGAGGGGAGCGCCTTCCCCGTCAAGGAGGTCCTTCAAGGCCTCCCATTCCTCGGTGGGAAAAACTACGCTGATCGTATCGTCGCCCATCATTCGCCTCCCGACGGCTGAAAACTGGTGGCCATGTCGATGAGAGCATCGCCAAGATTGGGAAGATCGGCCGACGCGCACGTGACGGTCACGACGTAGCCGGGCCTGCGCGCCGAGCGCCTGCCGCCCGTCAGCAAAGCGAACTGCATCTGGGTGACGTTGACGGTTTCGACGGTCATGGAAAGAGCGTGAACGATTGCGGGGTGGCCCGCGATTTCCAGGCCGCCCACGTCGATCACGTGCAAGCCGGGAATCGTCTGCGAGGATTCCTCGATCATTGCGGCGGCCCAATCGTCAAGCGTTCCGCTGACTCCCTCTTCGTACGTGACGACGGCGGACGGGGAGTAACCAAGGTACCCTCGCGGGCCCATGGCGATGTACTTGGCAGCCTGATATTCATCCGGCACATCGCGGACCTGCCAGGCATCGGGTAGCGTGAGATGCATACTGCCATTTTAAATGGCGTGAGGAGGTATCTTCGGGGGTAAAGAGACCCACGTGTTCCTAAGGGCAGTACTCGCAGCGAAGCCGGTGCAAAACAAACGTGAAACCTGCTCGCTATAGATGGAACTCAGGGAAGTGGACTATGCTGGGGTCATTAACTGACGTAGCCATTCCTTAGGGGTTTTCCGATGACTGTGCCTATCACGAAAATGACCCGCGAAGACATTGCCGAGCGGCGTCGTGAAATCCAACAGATCGTTGACGAATCAGAATTCCAGGAGCGCCGGGATGAAGGGGATCTGACGTTCCGAGACCGTAAGCTGCTCGAAGAGCTCCAAGATCTTGAGTTTCTTGCAGGCGTCTTCGGTGACTAAAGCTCTCGAAACGGTCGCCCGTGAATTTGCCGAAGAAATCAAGTCGACGATAGTAAAAGCCCTCCCCGTCAAAACCACTAATCTTGATGTGAGACTAAGTGAAAAAGACGGGACGGGGCGCGTTGTTCTGGAGACGTCGGAGCCAATTGTACTGTCGTGTAACCACCGCCCTTTATTGTATCTTGCAATTAAGTATCGCTTTACGTTGAACGGAACGCACTCGTTCTTAAAAGTTGAATCGTCTTCATTTTGCGTGCTGCCAAGCAAGAGCGGCAATCCGCTCTTCCGCTACGAGTATTTAGACGCTCCATCCGATTCGACCCCTTCCGCGCACCTCCATGTTCACGGCCATAGAGATGAAATCGTCAAGCTGTTGTATGTATCCGAACGGTCCAGATCGAATAGAGCCCAAAGCTCAAATGCACGTGAAAAGGGGCTGGTGGACCCCAAAAAGGTCAAGCATCTCGCCGAACTTCATTTCCCTCTGGGAGGGCCACGCTTTCGCCCTTGCTTGGAAGACGTCGTCGAGCTTCTAATCGTTGAATTTGGTGTCGATAGCAGGGATGATTGGCGCATCGCGATTCAAGAGGGACGCAGGACTTGGCGCGAGAAACAACTTCGGACGGCGGTATGGGATGATCCTGATACTGCGCGGGCCGCGCTCGCGCAGTACGATGAACTGCAGCATCAAGCCAATGAAAAGAGAAGGGCGAAGCGCGTGGTTCAGTTTTAGCCGTTGGGGATCGTCGCGAATGACAAGAAAAAGAGTCACCCTTGCCCTGAATGATGTTCCGGAGGAATTTCAAGGATTCCATAACGTTATTGAGCTTGGATGTCCGTCAACCTGCGGAATTGGTCGGCGACATTCACCCTGGCGGATTCGGATGCGGTACGCGGAAAGAAAGGGGAAAATGGTTGGTATGTATGTGCCGCAAAACCTGAGTGAATTCGTTCTCTCGGCAGCCCGGCCGATTCGTGTGGGCTTGGTCGCAGCAATCGACGGACACGTCAGGTGCCAGCCGTGATATCTCTTCCGCCCGACTGGCGCCAAGTTGACGCGTCCGACGATCCCGGGATAGAAATCTTGGCCCTCGGCCCCGTTACCGAATACGGCTATGCTCCCACCGTTATAGTCAAGCGCCTGCCCTACCTCGAAGAAGGGCCCGAGAAAGGCATGGCCGTAATGCTTGAGGGAGGAAGGCAGGAAGACCCGACGAACCGCGTGATCGACGTCGGGGAGGCTAAGCTGGGTGGATACCCCGCAGCCGTCGCCGTATTTACTTACTGCGTTGAACAGCGAAATCTTACGCAAATTCTTTACTTCACCACCCCCGAGGAATTGTCTTCTGGGTACGTTGTGGCCTTCGTTGTGGCGACTCCGGATTTCGACCAGATGGCGGGCGTCTTCATAGACATCGTTGCGAGTTTCCAACCCGAGAAACTCTAATGCAGATCAGTGTTAATCTTCTTCTTTCACCGATAATCGCCAAGTTCGTTTGCTGCTAGTCGTCAAAGTTTCCGGTTATATTCGCAGGGGATGGTATACGTTCTCTTTCACCTTTCAAAAGTGCTGGGTGACGCCCTGTACGCCGGGTGGGAAGCATCGGGTACTCCCAATTGTCTAACCCATCAGCGGTGACGTCCCGTACGCCGGGTGGGAAAGCCTGGGAAGAGCTCCCCACGACGTTAATCGCTGATATGACTAGACTTTCCTACATCACGCAAATAAAGAAACTGTTGGATCTGCGGCGATCTCCTTCGGGAGGGAAGGCTTTCTCCTGGGAAGCGAGGGTCTTTTCTTCCTAAGGCGAGGGTTTCATCTCCGGAAGTGAAGCCTTTCGCGAATGCGGCGGGTCGAAAGACGAAGGATGCATGACAGATGTACCTGTTCGAACGGAGTGTGCAAAGATCTCGACCTCCAACTATCGGGCCTTTGGGCAGACCGAACGTGTAGGGTGGCAGCCATGATCAAATTGCCGCCCGACTGGTCCGAAGTCGACGTATCCGATAATCCGGACGATGTCGAGTTCATGGTCCGCGGCCCTGTGACGGAATACGGCTATGCTCCCACGGTCATCGCCAAACGTCTGCCGCGGCTTGACGAAGGGATTGAGGTCGGCATGGCCATGCTGCTTGATCCCGGATTGCGCGAGGATCCGAGCCATCGCCTCATTGACGTCGGCGAGGTGATGCTCGCCGGATATCGCGCTGCCGTTGCGGTGCTTACCTATAACAGCAGGGACCGCAATATTACGCAGATGCTGTATTACATCACGCCGAAGGAACTGCCAACAGCCTACCTTCTCGCTCTTATGTCAGCGACCCCAGATTTCGGGCCGATGGCGGGAGCCTTTGCCGATATCGTCGCGAGTTTTCAACCGAAGGGACACTGATGGAGGCGAGCGCCAATGTAATCATTCCGCAAAAAGCCTGGGCTGACCTGCAGCTCTTCCTCGAAGGCGAGGATCTCCCCGAAAACGCCATGGCCGAGCTTACCCGCCTCGGATTCTTCGAGGATGGGGATTTCGCCGACGTCGCCCGCAAGCTGTTGGCCGCCTATCGTGAACCCATTGGGTACGTCCAGCTGCTTATCAACGACGGCGGTCTTTTGCGTCATGCCGTCGCGTGGATCGACAAAGGCAGAAGATCGTGCGTGGCCCAAGTGCTTGATGACAGCGTCGCCATATCCAGTTACGAGGCTTCGGAATTTCCCATCGTCATGATCGACCTACTCGACATCGGTCCCCGCCCTGCCGCCCGTCCGATGGCGACGGCTAGCGTGCCCAAAGAATGGGCGCTGGAGTTGCTCGAGACTTCCAAGGGAGAGGCCCGAAGCAGGATCGCCAGCGAGATGGGCACGTTTTGGCCCGAGGCGCGCGCCGCCATGCTCGAAGGCGATTGGAAGCTGTGGGCCGCTTATTCCAGGCCGGCGACCGAGACGACGGATGTTCGAGGGTCGATCTGCGTGCTCGACACGTCGAAAGGTTATTTCAGCGTCGTTTTAGAAGAAGACTCGGCTATCATCCGCCCAGTTTCTTCGCTGCAGGTTTGGTGTGGCGTGGCTCAGGTGGTTGCGCCGGCAGCCTAGGTGACGTTCGGCCTACGGGGTCGCCGGGTCAACTCTGCGAGGCCATGCCTCACGCGGTAGTCTATTCCCCGTGACTACCAACGAGATGCCTGCCGAGGCACAGCAAAACGACGACCTTCCCGGCCAGATGAGCGTTCGGCTCGCCAAACGCCAGAAGATGATCGATGAGGGCATTGAGCCGTACCCGGTCGAGCTTCCCGTTACCACGACGATTCCCGAGCTGCGAGCGGAATACGACGGCCTGGAGCCCGGTGTCGAGCTAACCGAGGTCGCCGTCGGAATCGCCGGACGCGTCATGCTCTCGCGCTCGTCGGGAAAGATTGCTTTCGCCACCCTTCAGGACGGCCCGGGTAACCGCATTCAGGTGCTTTTGTCGCTGGCCAACGTTGGCGAGGAGGCCTTCGCCAGATTCAAGACCGACGTCGACCTTGGCGACCACCTTTTTGTCGAGGGGTATATCGGAACCTCGAAGCGAGGCGAGCTCTCCGTTTTCGCCCGCTCCTGGCAGATTGCCTCGAAGGCTATCCGGCCTCTGCCCAAGGTGTATACGAATGCCAATGGCGAGGATGTCACTCTTTCCGAGGAGTCGCGTGTGCGCATGCGTCACCTTGATCTCATCATGCGCCCGGCGGCCCGCGACATGGTGCGCCTTCGTGCGGGCGTCATGAAGTCTTTGCGTGCTAACTTCGACGATCGCGGCTACCTCGAGCTTGAGACCCCCATGCTCCAGGCCATCCATGGTGGTGCGGCCGCCCGCCCGTTCATCACCCACATCAACGCCTACAATCAGGATCTTTACCTGCGCATCGCCACCGAGCTCTACCTTAAGAGAGCCGTGGTGGGGGGCGTTGACAAAGTCTTCGAAATCAACCGGAACTTCCGCAACGAGGGCGCCGATTCGAGCCATTCACCAGAATTCACCGCAATCGAGGCATATCAGGCCTATGCCACATACGACACGATGGCGGAGCTGACGCAGTCGTTGGTTCAGCGCGCCTGTCTCGATACTCTCGGGACGACCACGGTGACCCTTTCCGACGGGACGGAATACGACCTGGGCGGCCAGTGGGCGCGCATCGATCTGTACACCTCAATCTCTGAAGCCGTGGGCGAGGAGGTCACCGTCGAAACTCCGCGCGACAAGCTCGAGGCAATTGCCGACCGTCACGACATTTCTGTGGCACCCTACTGGGTCGCGGGGAAAATCGCCGAGGAGATCTTCGAGGAGCTCGTCGGCTCGAAACTGTGGGAACCCACCTTTGTGCTTGACTTCCCGGAGGACACGTCGCCTCTTACCCGGCCTCACCGTTCAAAGCCGGGTCTTACGGAGAAATGGGACCTGTATGTGCGTGGAATAGAGTTGGCGACGGCATATTCCGAGCTTGCCGACCCGGTGATCCAACGTGAGCGTTTGGTAGCCCAGTCTTTGGAAGCCGCCAACGGCGATCCCGAGGCCATGCAGCTCGACGAAGAATTCATCGAGGCCCTCGAACAGGGTTTCCCGCCGTGCGGCGGCATGGGGATGGGTGTCGATCGGCTTTTGACGGTCATGACGGGTCTCGGCATCCGGGAAACGATCACATTCCCGTTCGTGCGTCCGCAGGGCAAGTGACGATGAAAGGCCTGTAATAACAAAGCAAGGCCTGTAAACAGGCTTATAAGAGCAGCGCCTCGCAGGGAGAACGACGCAAAATAACGCAGCGCCGGATTGGCGTTGCGGTCGAACGTGGCGTGGACCGGTGAGATCCTGGCCCACGCCACGTGTCCTCTCCGATTCGATTGGTGGTACGCGACGCCTCTTTTTTCGGACGCCGTCACTTATCGGTCATTGAGCCGTCCTTCATGGACCCGTCCGCTCCCTTGTCCTTCATGGACCCATCGGTCATTTTGTCTTTGCCGGACGGCTTGTCCTTATCTGTCACGGTGTCTTTGTCTGTCATTTTGTTCTTGTCCGTCATCTTGTCTTTGTCTGACATTTTGTCTTTGTCTGACATTTTGTCTTTGTCCGACATCTTCTCGTTTTGCGTCGTCGACATCTTGTCGGAGGGTTGATCGTCGGCACCGCATGCCGCCAGGCCCAAGCCTGCGACAAGGGCGACGGAGGCCAGGGTGGTCGATGCAAAGAATTTGTGGGCCATGATTATTCCTTTGTTCAAGTGGTTGTATTCGGGGCGGATTGTTCCGCCTTCAGTCTCTGTTCGACGCTGCAGGCACTGCCGGATGAGTGAACTGTTACACACATCTGTGGGCGATCTCGGCGCCGAACCAACGGTGACAGACAAACGGCGGCGAAAAGGAAATCATGTTCTCGCAGATTCTCATCGGCTTGTTTGGCGGCCTGATCACGGGCATATCACCGTGCATACTACCGATGCTCCCCATCATCTTCCTCGCGGGCGCGACCGGCTCCTCCTCCGACGGCAAGTCGCCGTCGAGAAAATACCCCCTCCTTGTCACGCTCGGGCTGGTCACCTCCTTCACAATCGTGACATTGCTCGGATCGACCGTCCTTAGCATTCTTGGGCTCCCCCAAGATTTCATTCGGTGGGTAGGCGTCGCCTTCCTCGTGCTCATCGGGGTCTCGCTTATGATCCCGAAGGTCGAGGAATGGCTGGAAAAGCCGTTCGCGCGCATACGCATGAAACAGGTGGACAAGCGTTCCAACGGATTCGTCTTCGGCCTCGTGCTTGGAACCGCCTACGTTCCATGCGCGGGACCGGTGCTCACGGCGATCAGCGTGGCGGGTTCGACGGGGCGCGTTGGCGCTGAAACCGTCGCATTGGCAATCTCCTTCGCCGTCGGGGTTGGCATACCCCTCTTCTTCTTTGCCCTGGCCGGACGGGGCGTGACCGAGCGCATCAAGGGGTATCGGAAGCGGCAGCGCGGCATTCGGATAGCGGCGGGAGGCGCGATGATCGCTTTGGCCGCGGGCATCGTCTTCGATCTGCCGGCGAAAATCCAGCGGATCATTCCCGATTACACGGTGAATCTCCAAAGGGCCACAGACGAGTACCTTCACGACGAGCAAGCGGGAAAGTTTACGTGCTCGCCGGATGTGGCCAAACTGGCCGACTGTGGCCGGCAGCCCGAGATAACCGGGATTGCCTCCTGGTTTAATACTCCTAGCGGTCGCGCCCTCGAGCACAAGGTGCCCGCCGGCGGAGTGCGGCTCGTCGATTTCTGGGCGTACTCGTGCATTAACTGCCAGCGTTCGGTGCCGGGGATTGAGAAGCTTTATAAGACCTACCGTGACTACGGGCTTCAGGTGATAGGAATCCACTCGCCGGAGTACGCCTTTGAAAAGGTGCCGGAAAACGTGAGAGGCGGCGCGCAAAAGCTCGGGATCACCTATCCAGTCGCCGTCGATTCGGATATGAAGACGTGGAGCGCTTTCGACAACCACTATTGGCCCGCGCACTACCTCGTCGATGCGCAAGGCAAGGTTCGGCACATCCACTACGGCGAAAACGGCGAAGCGAAGGCAGAGAAGCTCATCCGAGAACTGCTCGCCAAACAAAACCCTGGAAAGAATCTTCCCGATCCGGTTTTCTCCGACAAGGACGAGTCGAAGGCCGACGCCGCCCGAACCGAGGAGACAAACCCGGAGACCTATCTGTTTCCCGGCAGGGCGAGTTACTACGACGGCAAGACTCCCTTTACCGAAGGCACTGTCGACTACGGGCAGTCAGGTGACCCGAAGCCGGGCAAGTTCAATCTTTCAGGTAAATGGACGGCCGACGGCGAATCGGCTACGCCCGCTTTTGAGGGAGCGAGCCTGAAACTGGGGCTCCATTCCCGCCGCGTTTACCTCGTTGCATCGGGCAAAGGCGAGATAACCTACACTTTCCAGGGGCGCAGGTACACGAAACAGGTCGAAGGGATTCCCAACGCCATTGACCTTCTCCCCGGCGACAACGCCAAGAGGGGCACTCTCACGGTCGAGGCGAGCGCTGGCGTCCGCCTCCACTCCTTCACATTCGGGTGACAGATGAGGGTGGCAGGGACAGCGGCGATACGTAGGGTGGCAACGCGTCCAACGGCGGGGGCGATGCCGGCTGCGAAGAGCGTTGCGCGGCGAGGTGCCGAGCGAGCCGTTAGCATAGTTGCCGCGCACGATGCTCACAACGATCTCGACCGCTTGCTCGCCGCGGTTGCGAAGGGTGACGGCGAGGCCTTCGGCCTCCTCTACGACCGTGCTGCCGGCCATCTTTTGGCCCTCATTCGCCGCATTGTCGTCGACGCCGACCTGGCCGAGGATGTTCTGCAGGAGGTCTTCTGGCAGGTGTGGCAGCGTGCGTCGTCCTTCGACCCTGCGAAAGGCAGCGCCAAGGCGTGGCTGGCCGTCCTCGCTCGGAGGCGGGCCATCGACTGCGTTCGGTCGCACGAGTCGCGACGTCTTCGCGAGGCTTCTTCGGCCAAATTCGAGGTCGAATACGATTCTGTGGCCGAGGCCGTCTTTTCTCACGAGCGGAGCGGCGAGGTTGCGCGCGCCGTCGCCGGCCTTGACCAGCCGGTCCGCTCCTGCATCGACGCGGTCTTCTTCCGGTCGATGACCCACGTGCAAGCGGCGCAGGCTTTAAACATGCCGTTGGGCACCCTCAAGACCCATATCAGGAAAGGAATCGCGCAGTTGCGCGAGGTTGTGGAGGACCGATGACCGAACGCGACGACATCGCCTTCGGCACTCCCGAAGCCGAACTGCTGGGCGCCGCCGCTTTCGACGGCGAGCCGCCGCAGCCGCCCGCCGACGTCAAGGCGGCGCTCATGGCGCGCATTTCTTCTGGCGGCTCTGGGGATGCCCGGGTTGGCACTGAGCTGCACGCCACTGAAATTGGTGGGGATCCGGCCGCTTCTTATTCGGATGGGGGCATCCGGGCTCCTGGGCAGAGTGGCGTTTCGCACGTGTCTCAAGGAGGAAAAGCTATGCTGAGCGAAGCCTCTTCGGACGAGGCCGGCCACCGTGGCGCGGGCCGGGCGGAATCCACTCCCCGCGGCGCCGATGACGATGTTTCCCGCGGTGCCGACGTCGTTGAGCTTCCCAGGCGAAGAGTGTGGGTGCGAAGGTTTGCTGGGGCAGCCGCCGCCGTCTTCCTCGTCGTCGGGGGCTTTGCCGCGGGCCGGGCGTGGACGATGCGCGGAATGTCGGACGAGGCGAAGTTCAATACCCTCAACCAGGCGTCCGATTACAGCCAGATGTCCCATAAAATGGCCGACGGACACACCATCCGGCTCGTGTGGTCGTACAAGGAGCATTCCGCGGCGCTGGTCATGCCCGCGGGGATGCGGATTCCGCGTGGCAAAGCCGTTCAAGCCTGGTCGGTCAAGGGCAAACGAATGACCTCAATGGGCATGTATCCCTCGGGCAGCAAAGCGCGGTACGCGTTTTTATCGACGATGCCG
>CAUSGP010000028.1:0-13554 GCA_963531075.1 uncultured Actinomycetaceae bacterium
GGCCGCGAACTCCGTAGCGTGTGAGCCTATCACACACGTGGTCCAGTTTGCGATTGAACCGGGTGATCGGCCAGCCCAGGCGGTCGGCTGCATTTTGCGAAGAAGGGATGGACGACGTCGTCCCGCGCCCGGTAAGTACCGGCTCCGAAAGCGCCAAAACCAAAAGAAGCTGAGAATTCGTCAGCTCAATGGGCCCGATCGTTGTGGCGCCCGACTCGCTTGTCTCGGATACCGCCGAAGGGACGTAGGCCGGTTGATTGTTGACTAGCCGCATCTCATAGGTCGTGCGCCCCGCGGTAAAGAGCAGCGTCGTATCGGCGTAAACGAGAGGAAGGCGGGCGCCCGGCTGGAGATAGGCCTGGGTAACGCCCTCCGCGTCGGCGAGTGTTGCCGAAAGGCGCGCGCCGATATTTTCGATCCACCACATCCCGTCCACGTGAGAAATGACGAGGAAACGACGGTGGAGATACTGATTGTCGTCAAGTTCGAGCGGACCTTCGCGTCCAATGAGGAAAGGCTCACCCGGGTCGATATGAAACCATTCGCCACAAAACTCGAGAGACAAGCTCATTCGGAAACCCCAATCTTCATCAATGCCACGGTAACGTTGTCGCGTCCGCCGCGCGTCAACGCTACATCGCGCAACGCAAACGCCACAGCGTCAAGGCTGACGACATCCTCGCCATCCTCGACATCCACAATAACCGAAGAGACATCCGAATCGTCCAATTCGTCCGAAAGTCCATCGGAACAGACCATAATCGTATCGCCTTCGCGCGCTTCCAGATACGAGGTCTCCACGGAAGATTCGCCATAGCTTCCGACAGCCCGAGTGATGACGGCCTTTTGCGGGTGGACGCGAGCCTCAGCCTCGGTGATCTCCCCTTCGTCGAGGAGTTCCTGGACGAGCGAGTGATCGCGAGTCAACCGGCTGAGCCGACCATCGCGCCACAGGTACACGCGCGAATCGCCGATATGGAAGATCAGCCACTTCTGATCGTTCTCGACGTAGAGCACCCCGGCGAGGGTGGTGCCTGCACCCGGCTGGGCGCCGACGCGCGTGGCTGTCTCCTCAAGCTTTCCTTCTTTTATGACCTTGACGATCTTCGCTCTGGACTCGTCAACGCATTCTTGCAGTTTGTCGGCGAGATCGGAGTCCTCGACACCTTCCCACGAAACCGCCGCCAGCGCATCTATGATCGCCTGCGCGGCTTTATCGCCAACGAGATGACCGCCCATGCCGTCCGCGACGGCGAGAATAGGTGGATGGAGGAGGTACCGGTCCTCGTTTCTGAACCGAATCCTCCCGGGATCGGTTACTCCAGCCACTGTTATCTCCATGCCATTAACCTTACGACAGTTTCTTAAGTCTTCCCCGAGAATGGGGACAATTCACCATAAGTAGGGGAACGGTCCCCAGTAAGCGAGCATGGGAAGAAGCACTATCCGGCCCACCGATGCCACGCTGACAACCGTTTTTGCGACCACCCGCACCTTAGGCTTTTTCTCAAGCCAGCGAAAGGAACTTTTAGGAAAAGCCAGGCGGAAAGCAGAGCTGCTGCCTGACGGACGATCCGCCCGCCTTGGACGACGATGAAATTCCGCTGGTATAACACAGCATAATAGGCAACAGTCACGAGGTACAGCAAAAGAATCGACCAGGCTACGATAATTCCTGCCGAAACGGCCATGACGGGGTGTCCCATCCCATGGACATCAAGGCGTCTCCTGACCTTCAGGCACACGCACCCGAAAGCCCTTTGCCGGGCATTCAGGCATTCGTTCAAAAGCCTAGTCGCCCCATCTTTTTCGGGTCGCGCTGCCAATCCTTGGTCACTTTCACGTGAAGATCGAGGTAAATCTTTCGGCCCAAAAGCCGCTCTATGGCCTTACGCGCACGCACTCTGATGCGTTTGAGCTGAGACCCACCGCGGCCAATAATGATGCCTTTTTGAGAGTCGCGTTCAACGTGCAGATTGACGTGGACGTGCTCACCGATGATTTCTTCTATTGTCACGGCAAGCGAATGTGGCAGCTCATCGTGCAAATCCTCCAGAGCCGCCTCGCGCACAAGCTCGGTAATGAGGGTTTCTTCGGTCTCGTCGCTCACCGCATCACGCGGATAGAGCGGCGGACTGATCGGCATTCGCTTGATGAGCAGCGAAGCGAGAAGGTCAATTTGCTCGCCCTCGGCTGCACTGACCGGAACGACTTCCGCGAAATCGGCGAGGTCGGAAATCTCGACGAGGCGTTGGGCGAGTTTGGCGCGACCGACGAGGTCGCATTTCGTGACCGCGGCGATAAGAGGAGCTTCCCCGGAAAGGAGCTTGAGGAGGAAACGGTCACCCGGGCCCGTGGGCTCATCCGCCGGCAGGCACATGACGACGGCATCGACGTCGCCCAGAGAATCGCGGACCATGTCATTGAGTCTCTCGCCCAGAAGGGTGCGGGGCCTGTGAAGCCCCGGGGTATCGACAAGGATGATCTGGCCGTCGTCGCGATTGACGATGGCCCTGATGACGCGCCTGGTCGTTTCGGGCCGGGCAGAAGTTATGGCGACCTTCTGGCCGACGAGCGCATTGGTGAGTGTGGACTTGCCCGTATTGGGGCGTCCAACGATGCATGCAAATCCGGCTCTGAAGCCTTCCGGCCACTCATTCATCGGCTTCTCCTCCGTCGTCTTCCATACAGGCCAGAACCGTCCACAGCCTTCTCCTGCGTCCTTGGAAGCGATCCGCGGTCAGGCTGATTCCCTCGATCGACGCGTGGCTTCCGGCGATCGGAACCCTGCCGATCAGTTTGGCGAACAAACCGCCCACCGTATCGACGTCGTCGTCCTCGAGCTTGACCCCGAAGAGCTCACCGAGGTCGGCTATGGGCAAACGGGCTGGAACCCGATAGACGCCTTCTTCTACGACGTCGACCTCGGGGGCTGTTCTGTCATGCTCGTCGGATATCTCCCCGACCAGTTCCTCAACGATGTCCTCAATGGTCACGAGGCCGGCAATCCCGCCGTACTCGTCTACGACAAGGGCAATGTGCACCTGGTTGGCCTGCATCTCGCGCATGAGATCGTCAATGACCTTCGTCTCGGGAACGAAAACCGGCTCGCGCATGAGGTCGCCCACCGTGAGGGATTCGGTGTTCCCGCGCAAGTACCGACGCAAAACGTCCTTGAGATAGACAACCCCGTGCAGATCATCGGCGGATTCGCCGATCACCGGAACCCGCGAGAAACCCGATCGCGTGAAAAGCGACATCGCCTGCTCAAGCGAGGAATCGACGCGAATCGAGACCATGTCCGTGCGGGGGACCATGACTTCGCGCGCGAGCGTGTGATTGAGGTCGAAAACGGACTGAAGCAGTTCGCGATCCGATTCGTCGAGAACCGTCGAATCGGAGACTCTCTCCACCATGACAGCCAGCTGGTCCTCGTGCAGCTGGCCGGTTTCCTCGCCGTCGTCATCTCCTTCGCGAACCACCGAGGATGCCGCCAAGGTTGCCGCGACCGCGGGAAGCGAAATGAGCCCCAGGGTTTCCACCGGACGTCGCATGCCGATCGACGTGGGCGAGACGATCCTCAGAACGAGAGAGACGAGCGCGGTGAAAACCAGGTAGCCGCCGAGGATCTGCCACCATTTGTCGAAAGCCGATGCGAGTGCGAGAACGGCGAAAGCACTGGCGAGTGATACGAAGAAGATGCGCAGGGAAATGAGCCCCGCAATGGCTGCTTGGCGTCGAGAAACTATGGAGAGAATCCTTTTCGATGCTTTGGGTGCATCGGCTGCTTCCGCACGGGTGATGCGGCCAAGCCCCGTGAGCCCCGCGGAGAAAAGCGCCCCGATGCCGTGGCATAGGAGGGCCAAGGCCATGAATGTCGCGACGGGGATGTTGGATTCGGTCATATTTCAGTCGGCTCCGGCGCCGCGGGCTCTGCGCGCCTGCCGGCCAGGAAAGTGAGCAGCAGTTGGCGTTGCAGGTCGAACATTTCACGCCGCTCGTTCTCTTCGACGTGGTCGTAACCCAATAGGTGAAGAATCCCGTGCGTGACCAAAAGAAGAACTTCTTCGGCAACGGCGTGGCCAGCCGTATACGCCTGTTTGGCCGCAACCTGCGGGCAAACCACGATATCGCCCAGGACCCCCTCGCGAGGCTCCTCCCCTATCGGCGCGGGTCGAAGCTCATCCATTGGGAAGGACAAGACGTCGGTGGGTCCTTCCAAACCCATCCACTCCATGTGGAGCCTGGCCATGGCCTCCTCGTTTTCGAGCAACACATTGAGCTCGGCAGCCGGGTGGACGCGCATGCTGTCCAGAACGAAAGTCGCCAGATCTGACACCTCCTTGAGATCGATCCCGGGTGCAAAACCGGATTCGTCATTGACGTCGATACTCATCGCATCTCTTTCTCCCGGCGTTTACCATTGCGCATATCTCCGCGGCTCCCACCCGCATTCGACTCGTTCCATCTGGAATAGGCATCGATGATCTCGCTGACGAGCCGGTGGCGAACAACATCGGCGGAACTGAGCTCGCAAAAACGTATTCCCGGAATGTCGCGTAAAATACGCCTGACGAGCTGCAATCCCGATTGTCTCGTGCCCGGAAGGTCGATTTGCGTGACGTCCCCGGTGACCACCATCGTCGAACCGAAACCTAGACGCGTCAGAAACATCTTCATTTGCTCGGGGGTCGTATTCTGCGCCTCATCTAATATGACGAAAGCGTCATCGAGGGTTCTGCCCCGCATGTAGGCCAGCGGCGCAACTTCCACCGTGCCCGCGGCCATGAGTTTGGGAATCGACTCCGGCTCAAGCATTCCGTACATGGCATCGTAGAGAGGCCGCAAATAAGGGTCGATCTTGTCGGTCAGCGATCCCGGGAGAAAGCCAAGCGACTCGCCGGCTTCGACGGCCGGACGCGTGAGAATGATCTTCGAGACTCGTTGCCGGTTGAGAGCATCGACGGCCTTTGCCATGGCGAGGTACGTTTTGCCCGTCCCGGCCGGCCCAATGCCGAAAGTCACGGTGTTTTCATCGATCGCGTCGGCGTACGCCTTCTGGCCGAGCGTCTTGGGGCGAATCGTCTTGCCGTGGGCTGAGAGAATATCGTCGGTCAGCACATCCGAGGGGCGGATGACCCCGTCGCGCGAAATGGCAATCGCCCGCTGAACCGCGTCGAGAGTAAGGTGTTGGCCGGATTGGACCACGCCGATCAGTTCGTCGATAAGCGCATCGGCGAAGTCAAGGCGAGTTTCCTCACCGGTCAAAGTGATCTCATGATCGAGGACGTGCACGGTGACGGGAGCCAATCCCGTCTCGAGCGCGCGCAGCACCTCGTCGCGATACCCCAGAAGATTGATCATCGAGATATGCGCTGGAACGGCGATCGTGCGCGTGGAAATAGTCATCGCTCCGATTCTAAACCGGTTGCGGCTTCTCCACCGGCTGCGGCGCGCATGCCGTGAAGGGCGGCGATGGCAAACGGCCCGGCACTGGCCGAACGGAGCACGTTGGTGCCCAGAAGCACGGTCTGCCCTCCGATTCGCAGGAAAGAATCAATCTCTTCCGGCGTGATCCCGCCCTCAGGGCCAACAACGATCCATATATCTTTCGCGCGCTCCAGACCCGCGTACGACAAGGGCGCATGCGCCTCCTCGTGGCACACCAGGACAGCGGCATCCTCAACCTGGGCAAGTCGAAGCAATTGCGCCGTCGTGTGCACCTCCAGCACGTCGGGAATCCAGGAACGGCGCGACTGCTTGGAAGCAGCGAAAACGGCGGCCTGCCACCGGCGTCGAGCTTTGTCCTCCTTGCCCTTCCAACTGGCTACCGTTCTGGCGCTGGCCCAGGGAAGGACACGAGAAACGCCGTATTCCGTAGCTGTTTCGACCGCTTGCTCATCGCGCGAGCCTTTAATCAGCGCCTGAACCAAGGTGAGGCGCGGCTTAGCCTCCGGATCACGTTCGACATCAAGCACGGCCAGCTCGAGACCTTCCTTCGACGAGGAAAGAACCGAACACCTGGCTCTCCCGCCGCGCCCATCGACGACGTCGATCAGCTCTCCTGCTCGCGCCCTTTTGACCGTCGCCGCATGGTGGGCTTCCGGCCCCGTCAGAAGGAAGCGGCCTCCCGGCTCAGCCCGCAGACCCCTGTCAACGTAGACCGGGCGGGTCATGAACGCAGTTTGTCTCTGAGCTTGGAGAAGAATCCGCCTTGCTGAACCATCCGGGCGGCGGGCATTTCCTCTCCCCGCATGCGCGCCAGCTTCTCCAGAAGGGCTCGCTGGGCCTCGTCAAGCTTCGACGGGGTTTTAACATCGAGAATCACCTTGAGGTCACCGCGCCCATTCCCATTGAGCTTGCCCACGCCGAGCCCGGGAACTTTGATCGTGTGGCCTGCGTCCGATCCCTCCGGCACATCCACGGTTATAGGACCATCGAAAGTCTCGATCTCGATCGAGCACCCCAGGGCGCTCGCGGTCATGGGAACTTCGAGCTCGCAGACTAAATCGTTGTCTTCGCGGTGGAAAACTTTGTCCCTGCTGACTCGGACCTCGACGAAAAGATCGCCGGACCCACCGCCCTCGATGCCTGCCTCGCCCTTTCCGGGAATGCGAATCCGCATGCCGTCTTCCACGCCCGCCGGAATCTGAACGTGAACGGTGCTCGTCCCGCGCACACGCCCCTGACCCGAGCAATCGGGGCAGGGGGTGACGATGACTGTGCCAAAACCGCGGCACGTCGGGCAAGCCGTTTGAGTGACCATCTGCCCGAGAATCGAGTTCGCGATCCGCTGCACCGTGCCCGATCCTTGGCATTCGGTACACGTGACGGGCTCGGTCCCGGGCGCGGCCGCCGATCCGTGGCATGTTTCGCATTCGACGGCGACACTGTGGGTGATCTCCCGTTCGACGCCGAAAACCACTTCCCGCAACGTCAACGTCACCGTGACGAGGGAATCTTGGCCCCGCCTGCCCCGGGAAGCGGGGCCGCGGGCAGCTCCCGCCATCCCGCCGAAGAAGGTTTCGAAAATATCGGCGAAGCCGCCGAATCCCGCCGTCGAACCGCCGCCGCGAAGAGCGTCGGCTCCGCCGAGGTCGTACATTCTCCTCGACTCCGAATCGGACAGAACGTCGTACGCCTCGTTGATCGCCTTGAATTCCTCGGCTTTTTCGGGGCCTCCGACGTCGGGATGAAGCCTACGCGCCTGTTTGCGGTAGGCCTTCTTGATCTCCTCTTGCGAGGCTGAGCGGGAAACACCGAGAATTTCGTAGTAGTCAGTCAATTTATCTTTACTTCGCTAGCGGTTACTGAGGATGTCGGAAAGGTATCGGGAGATGGCGTGGACGGCGGACATCGTTCCCGGGTAGTCCATGCGGGTCGGCCCCACAACGCCCAGCCGCGCCACCGACTGATCTGCGACGTCGTAGGTGGAAGAAACGACGGACGCCTCCGCCAGCTCTTCGTACCGATTCTCTTCGCCGATTGAGACACACACGCCCTCTTGCATGGCGGCGAGGATCCTGAGAAGGGCGACTTGCTCTTCGAGGACGTCCAGAACCGGCGAGATGGAATTGGCAAAGTCAAAAGAATGCCGCGAGAGATTCGCGGCCCCGGCCATGACGATGCGCTCCTCATTGACGGCGCGCAAAACGTCGAGAATGGCGCCGCCGACCGATTCTACAACCGTTCGCAGCCGCTCCGGGGATTCGCCGAGGATTGCTTCCAGGGACGGTGCGATGTCGGCTAGGCGCAGACCCACCAATTGGGCGTTGAAACGTCGTCCAAGGTCGGCGAGATCGTCCGAATCGACGTCAAGCTCGAGCCTAAGCGTTCGCTGTTCTACTCTGCCCGCTTCCGTGACGATGAGGAGAATGACATACCGCGCCCCAGCCAGCACAAACTCGACGTGACGCAGCGAAACCCTTTGCAGTGAAGGGTATTGCACAACGGCGACCTGCCTGGTGACTTGAGCCAGGGCACGTACGGCACGCTCAACGACATCGTCAAGATCGACGGCTCCTTCCAGCAATTTCCTCACGGCCCTGCGTTCGGGAGCGGATAAAGGTTTGATGGAGTCCAGGGAATCGACAAACTGACGGTAGCCCTGGTCGGTGGGGACACGGCCAGCCGATGTGTGAGGCTGATGAATGAGGCCTGCCTCTTCGAGGGCGGCCATGTCATTGCGTATCGTCGCCGGGGAGACGCCGAGATCGTAGCGTTCGACGATGCTTCGCGAACCCACTGGCTCGCGCGTAGAAACATAATCGCGCACGATGGCCTCAAGCACTTTCGCGCGACGTTCGCGACTCCCCACGGCCGCCTCCTTTCTTCGGGCTTTCGACGTCGTTCCTTGCCATCTGACAGCTTATAGCACTCGACTCGCGAGAGTGCTAATTCTACGCTCTTGGCGTTTACGGGCATACCCTTGAGCGATGAGTTCCACATTCGACCGCTACGGAAACGACGTTCTCAGTTCCAATCCCCACAGGCGTGGAGACTTCGCGCACAATCCGGAATCTCGGCCCGTTGAAGCCCGGCGCGGGCTGGTGATAGAAGACGTCGACACGGGGTTCGTCGGCGAGATCGTTAGGGTGGGGCGCGTTGCCGGCCAATGGCAGGTCGAACTTGAAGGGCGCAAAGGTGTGCGCAGGTCGTTTCCGCTGGGCCGCGGATTCTGGATCGACGGCCGGCCGGTGGAGCTTCTTCAGCCGCAGGCGAAGGCTCCGGCCGGTAGAGCGCGTACCGCTTCGGGATCCTTCCACGTCAGCGCTAGGGCGCGCACGGCCCGCGAGTCGCGCATCTGGGTCGAAGGCAAGCATGACGCCGAGCTGGTCGCCAAAATCTGGGGCGCCGACCTCGCCCTCGAAGGCGTCGTCGTCGAGGAGCTTCGGGGAGTCGACCGGCTCGAGGAGTGCCTGGCGGAGTTCTCCCCGTCGCCGACGAGGAGGGCGGGGGTGCTCGTCGACCACCTCGTGCGCGGTTCCAAAGAGTGGCGAATAGCTGAGCGTTTCTCGCAGCTCGCGGGGGTGCTTATCCTCGGCCACCCGTACGTGGACGTGTGGCAGGCGGTGCGCCCGGCGGTTCTGGGGCTGCGCGAATGGCCGGAGGTCCCCCGCGGGGAAGATATCAAAGTCGGCACGCTCAAGCGTTTGGGATGGCCCCACGCCGACGCCGAAGACATCGGCCTGGGCTGGGCGCGAATACTGGAAAAGGTGACGACGTACAAGGATTTAGAGCCGAGCCTGCTCGGCCGCATGGAGGAGCTCATCGACTTCGTGACCGAGGGATCCGCAGAATGATTCGGCTGCCCTCGCCAAAGCGCGCGGACCTAACGCCATACCACCGTCAAATGCTGGCACAATGGTGACGTGACGCCGCCTCAAAACGCCTCCGCTTTCGTGCACACCAGCCCTCAGCCCCTCAACAACTCAGGTCACTCGGATACACATAGCGGTCGGGAAGGTAGGCAGGGAGGCGACCGGACACAGGAGGAGGCACGAGTCTCTCTCCTCGCGGACGAGCGGTATTTCCGCCGCCGCGGGCTTCCCACGCTCATCGAAGACTATTCCGCCACCGAAGACGTTCTGACGCGCGCCTGGCCCTGGCTCGGCGTCCTTTTCGCGATCCAGGTGACACGGTCTCTTGCGACGTCGTGGAAGCCCGGGCTGGCGGCGGTCGTGCTGGTCGCCTCGGTGGCCGCCGTGCTCGCGATCTGGATCGGCGGCAACCGCCGTGCGGGCCGTTCGCTTTTCTCAGCTCCGGCGAGGGTCGGCTGGTGGAGCGCCGCGGTGTTCGTTATCGTGCCCTCGCTCATGCGCATCAACTCCACCGTGGGCGTCTACCCGGCGCTTCGGCACGTCGCCTTCAACGTCTTCGTCTGCGCCTTCGTCGTCGGCATCATCGGATGGGGCCTCGCCCAAACGCTGGCCTGGGCCCTGTTGAAGATTCTGTCCGACCTGTGGGATCAGCTGGTCATCGTCTTCCGGCAGACGGCGGCCATTTTCCTCTTCTGTTTCCTCATCTTCTTCACCCAGGAGTTCTGGCAGTTCGTCACGTTTTCGAGCTACCGCCGGATCGAGCTGCTCCTCCAGCTGCTCGGCGCGATCGCGATTTTGACGGTCCTCGTGGGCGCTCCACGGTTCATTGCTTCGCTGCAGAAAGACCTTCTGGAGGAAGACGAGCGGCTCACCCGGCTTCAGCGTTCAAATCTCACGATCCTCTTCATCGTGCGGCAGCTGCTCCAGCTCGCCCTCATTTTCGTGGTTTCGGCCGCCCTTTTCGCCACGGTCTCAATGCTCACGATAAGCAGCGAAATGTACAAAACGTGGGATCTCCGCCCCGAAACGATCGACACCTTCGTCTACGACGGCGAGACGTATCTTCTCACTGACTCCGGCCTCTACATCGCCTTGCTCTTGGCCCTGGTCGCCACCGTCAACTTCGCCGTGGCGACGATGAGCTCCTCGGAGGGACGGGAAATCTTCCTCGAGGGGGTCGAAGACGAGGTGGGAGAGGTCTTCCGCCGACGCCGGCGATACCTCGCCAAGCGAAAGGAGCTGGCCTCCCGTGGGGTGTCGGTTTAGGCAGCCTTGCTTTCGGGTGTCGTTTCAAGAACTCGGTTTATCGAATCCGGCCGTTCAAAGCGTTCGGCCCAGCTTTCCGCCATCCTTCAGCGGTGCGCGGGGCTGCATCGTTTATCGTTTAACCCTCCAGGTCTTCCCACAGGCGCCTGGTGACGGCGTCGGCGAGAAGCCTGCCGCGCAGCGTGAGGACGATACGGCCCGCGATGGCGGCCCGGCCGTCGAGGAGGCCGTCGGCGACGAGGCCCGCTATCGTCTGTGCGCTGATGAATCGAGGGATCTCGATGCCCTCGCGCATGCGGATGCCGAGCATGACGGCCTCGTCGGCGATTTCGGACGCCGTGAGGACCTCGCGCGCCGCCGCCGGGCTCTCCCCCGCAGCGACTCGCCGAGCGTAGGCCAGGGGATGCTTGACGTTCCAAAAGCGCGTCCCGTTGATGTGCGAATGCGCGCCCGGGCCGTAGCCCCACCAGTTTCCGCCGCCCCAGTACACCCGATTGTGGCGGCATTCGCGCCCGTCGCGGGCCCAATTCGATATCTCATACCAGCGGTATCCGGCCGCCTCGAAGGCTTCGTCTGCGGCCTCGTATTTATCCGCTAGCTCGTCCGGGTCGGGAAGCTGGATGACGCCCCGCGCGGCCTGCGCGCCCATCTTGGTCCCCGGCTCAACCGTCAGCGCGTAGGCGCTGAGGTGATCCGGCTCAAGCGCGATCGCCGCCTCTATCGACCGCCGCCACTGCCCCATCGTCTCGCCCGGGGCGCCGTAGATGAGATCGACGGACACATCGAGCCCTGCCTCGCGCGCCCAGCCGACCGCGCGCCCGACCTGCCCGGGCGTATGCCTCCGGTCGAGCGTCGCAAGCACCGATTCGACGGCCGACTGCATGCCGAAGGAGACCCTTGTGAAGCCGGCGTCGGCAAGCCGAAAAAGGCTCTCGCGATCCACTGACTCGGGATTCGCCTCGGTGGTAACTTCCGCCGCCTCGCGCAGACCAAAAGCCCCGTCAAGGGCGGCCAGCACCGAGCCCAGCTGCCCGGGGTTAAGCATCGTGGGCGTCCCGCCGCCGAAAAATACGGTGTTGATAAGCGGCGCGGCCTTGCCTGTCAATGGCGACGCCGTGCCAACGGGCGGCGCGGCCTTGCCGCCGCGAAGAACCTTGCGGCTCAGGGCGATCTCCCCCGCTAGGGATTCGGGGAAGTCCGACGTCGAAGCCCCCGGCCCGAAGTCGAGGTTTGTGTACGTGTTGAAATCGCAGTACCCGCATCTGACGGCGCAAAACGGCACGTGGACGTATGCGCTCAGTCCGTCGGAGACGTCCGGATTCGGCAGGGCGCCGTCCTTTGGCGCCTCTTCCCCGTCGGGAAGCTCAGCCACGGCGGAAAGTCAGGTCGTGAATCGTGCGGCCTGCCTCGATTCCCCGCCGTTCGAAGCGCGTCATGATGCGTTCGTTCCACCTTGGGGCGAAGCCGCCACGGGTGGGCTCGCGCTCATTCGGATCGGGCCGCTCCCCCGCGTGAAGATTGGCACAAGAATCGCTGGCCTCGAGCTCGTCGCGCATCTGCCAGGCATAGTCGTCCCAATCCGTCGCGAGCCGCCACAGGCCGCCAACTTCCAGGATCTTCGCGGCATCGGCGATGAACGGGCCCGCGATCAGGCGGCGCTTGCGATGGCGGGATTTGCGCCAGGGATCGGGAAAGAACGTCCACAGCTCGCTGGCCCGGGGAGCCTCCGGGTCGGCGAATATCACGGGCAGGGCCTGCGCGGCGTCAGCCTCAACGATTCGCACGTTTGTCACACCCTTGCGCACAGCGTTCGCGACGCATCGGGCGACGCCGACATGCCATGCCTCGAAGGCCAAAATGTTTCGATCGGGATGTTCTTTCGCGTAGGAAGTGAGTTGTTCGCCCGATCCGGGCCCTATCTCGACGGCGATCGGCGCGTCGTTGCCGAAGGCAGCCCGCAGATCGACTCGCGCATTTTGCGCGATCGTCGTCGGCGAATCGCCTTCGGGTAGGTCAAGGACGTAGAAAGGGCCGTGCTCGTTGAGAACGTCCTGGTATTGGCGCACCATCCGGCCGCCTCGCCGTGAGAAAGACTTGATGCGCGCCGGGTAGCGGTGCACTTGAGAATTTGCCACTGAGCCCTTGGAATTTGCCGTCAAGCCTTCTGAACCTCCCGCCGGGCCCTCGGGATGGCCCGGCGAACCTGCCGAATCGTCGCCGGCCATCTCATACGCCCTTTCGCTCCGCCGCGGCCTTCACGTACGTGGCCATGTAATCCGCGATTGACAGCCGACCTGCGCGCTCACTCTCAAGCAGCGCCTGCGCCCGCTCGGCTGTGGGCTCGGCCACCCAATCGGCGATGGTCACGCCGTGTCCGGGGGTCGAGATCACTTCGATCCTGTCCATCGCTTCGATTTTTCCCGCTTTCAGAACACGAAAATACACTCCGTGCCTTCCCCGCTGCGAAAATTCCTTGACGAAATGCGGGCGCCCCATCCACCTGGCCCACGTCATGCAGGGCGTGCGGGGGCCCGTCGCCTCCCTTTCGACCTCCCCCACCCTTATGCGCGCGCCAAATTCGAAAGCGTCGACGGATCCGCCCACTCGCAGATTCTCACCGAAAAATCCGCAGGGAATCTCACGTTCCAGAACCGCCGACCAGTAGTCGGCCTCTCCCTGCGCAAAAGCGTACAGCGCCTTGTCGGCTCCCCCGTGATGTTTCCGGTCGGCTTGGATGTCCCCGCGGATTCCAAGCGCGTGGACAGTGACGGGCAGGGTCGCAGGCCGCTTGTCTATCGCGGTCACGCCGACGGCGCCGTCGTCGGCGTGAATGTCCGCCATCGCGCATATTGCCACCACGTCCATGCATGTACCCTCGGCAATCGCGGGCTCGCTCGCAGCTCGGGTTATTTCGATCGTCTCGACGTCGGGCATCTTCTCCAACCTTTCAGTTCTCATCCGGTTCGAC
>CAUSGP010000029.1:0-13241 GCA_963531075.1 uncultured Actinomycetaceae bacterium
CACCCATAAAAATAGTGCGCGCCAAACGTTGCGTGATGAAGCGGGCACCTAGACTCGCCTTTTCCTTGTCGATACGCGAAGCAGTAGAGTCGGCGCCGTCGATGTCCGAGTCGATGATCGGTTTCCAGCGGTCCTCAAGGTACTGGGTGAGGTCGGTGTTGACGGAAGCAGCGGCTAAGGGAACGTTGCCGGGAAGGATGAGCGGAGACGTGTCGTTGGATGCCCACAGTTCGTGAACGATCGAGGAGACCAGTTTGAGTACGCCGCGCGTGCGCTGGAAGCGCTCGAGGGCAGACCAATCCTCGTACAGCCTGTCGAGCAGCTCGGGATGCAGCGGGTATGAGGCGCGAATCCGCCGCTCGTACTCGTCGTTGGGATTGGCGGCAGCGCGCGGAAAATGGCCTGAGTCTTTGCGGTACATGTTCGTGAAGCTGCGAGCAACTGCGGCAATCGTGGCAAGCCCGTTTGCATCCGGAGGTTGGAAGAGCCGCCGGCGCACAATTTCGAAGGACTCGTCCTTGCTGGATGGACGCCATTGGTCGGCAACACGGCGGATCACGTTTTGGAGACGTTCGAGGGCGAGCCGGCCGTTCTCTCCGCCGATCTCAATCTGCGATCCGTAGTCTTTCGTTCCCCTGTCCGGCGCCAGTATCGAGACGACGAGCATCGCACCGGGAATCGAGCGAACGATCTCGGTGAGCGACTGAGCGAAGGTAAACTGCGTTTCGAATGAGCCTGCGGGAAGCTCCCTCTCTGTGACGAGCTGACGAGCGTAGGCGACCCATTCGTCGATGAGGATGAGCGTGGGCGAGTATTGCGAGATGAGTGTGCGAAGGGCATCCCCCGGGTTGGTTCCGGTCTCGTCTGCTTCTGCCACTATCGCATAGGCCTCGCGTCCGCCAAGCTGCCAGGCGAGCTCACCCCACAGAGTGCGCACCTCGGTGCCGTCGTCTTTGATCTGCGGAGAGCCCGCCTGAAGATCCGTGCCGACCAGGGCAACTCGCTTGACCCTCAAAGATTCGAGCTCAGGGTTACCTGCCTCGGCCACGAGGTCCTGAATCTCCTGGGGAAACCGATCGCGTTCGATGCCGCTGAACAGGTGGTAGAGGGCGAGCATCGAATGCGTTTTGCCGCCTCCGAAATTGGTTTGCAGATTGACCACCGGGCTGGCGTTCATGTCACCGGTCAAGCGGCGGAGGGCGCGCGTGAGGAGATCACGCAGGCCGTCGGTGATGTAGGTGCGGGAGAAGAACTCCACGGGATTAGCGTATTCCGTTCCCGAGGCTAGACCGGCGTGAACTGTGTGAAGGTCGGCGGCGAACTCGGAGGCGGTAAATTCGCCGCGGGCCACATCTTCGTGGGGGCGGATGACCTCGCGCCAGGGTTTCATCCCGTCGCCTTCGATGGCGATGTGCTCTACGCGCTTGGCCTGTTTGCGTTTCTGTTCCTCGTACACCGTGCGTTGTAAGTCGAGACGCAATTTGCGCACGTCGTCCGCGGAATCGACGGCGTCGACTGCCCGGAGGAGCCGCTCGATGGTGTCCAAAGCGCGCGCGGTGTCATCCGAACTGAACTGGTGTCCGTGCGCCCACTGGTTTCTGGTTTCTCGCAGTTCGGAGGCGAAGCTCTGCTGCGCTCGGGAAAGGATGCCGCTGAACTCGCGGCCTTTCTCGGTGATCACGCGAAGCTGGGTTTGAACGTCCTCCTTCTCCATAATGTATGACTTGCCGCCGCGTTTGGCGGCGTCTTCGCTGGCCCAAACTTCGGTCCATGCGTTCGTTGCGAAGGCGCGGGTCATGACCGGATCGACGACGTCGATCAGGCCCTCCGAGAGCAGGTCAAACGCCCTGCTCACCCTGTCGCGATTGTTTATTGCCATGATTTGTTTCTCCTAGAAGATGCTGCCTGTTGATGAGGTGAGGCACTGGCTAAAGTGCTGTGGAACGCTGCGATGGGATGGCAGAAGTGCGATGTCCATTGCTTCTGTCACACTTCGTTCAGGTCGAAGGTTTGCTGGGCAGCACGCGGCCGCAAGGCGATGCGGCGAGCGCGCTCGCTTACGTCTCCCCAAGCGGTGACAAGGCTGTTGAAGAGGAGGGCGTCGGGAGCGTCATCCTTCTTTTCGGCCTCGTGAAAGAGGAGAAAGCCAAGTTCTTTCACGGCAGTCTCGCTCACCCTGCCGTGGAGGCCCGCGAGCAGTTCGGAGACGTCATCGGCGCCGCGTTCTCTCATCGCTCCGGAGAGGCGAACGGTGGTTTCCCAGATGCTTACGTGTTCGTCGGTCTCCGGATTCCAGTGCCCGCTGAGCTCCACTGGCGACAGAAGGCGAGCCTTTCCGCCTCTTGCTTCGAAGATGCCACCGCGTTCCAAAGCGGCAAAGGACGTGTCGCTGCTGCGGGCGAGTTGGTCGGCTTCACCAGAAAGCGCAAGGTCCCACCCGTACTGCCGGTACCAGCGGACGGCGAAGCGGGTTTCGGGATCGAAATCGGACTCCTGTTCGCCGAGCACTTCATCGAGCGTCGCGTTGATCAGACGCAGGGCGTCCTTGACGGACATGGTCGTGCCATTGGCGTCGCGCACCCGCGAATAGCGGGAGAAAACGGAGATGCCCGGTCCGATCGCCGCCTGAGCCAGGTCAACCGGGGCGACGGCGCCTTGCATGAGGGTGCGCAGGGCTTCGGGAAGCTCTGCCTTGAGTGTGGCGACGAAAGCGCGCCGGTTGATCGACGGCGCATCGGCGGGGCGCGGACGGCAGGCGAGGACGATGGAGGATGCCAGAGCATTCGTGCCATGGGAAAGCATCCGATTCGTCAATTCACTGCGCATCGGCCACGTGGCGGTGACGGACCATCCGGCTTCGATGAGGCCATCGAGCAGGGTGTGCCATCCTGTCGAGGAGGTTCCTTCCTTCCCGGAGTCTTGCTGCTTGTAGGCGTAGTAGACGGTCATCGGCACATCGGGATTGGCACCGGTTCTGATCCGCTGGAAAACGGAATTGAATCCCTCGACGAAGAACTTTTGGGCGCCTTCCTTGCCGTCGTGGCGATAGGGGTTGGCGACAAGTTCATCGGCTTTGGGTGTGAGCATCGTTCCGACGACACTCGGATGGATGTTCTTGAGGCATCGGCGAAGCCACACGTAGAAGTAGTCCGACAGATCAGAGTAGCCGATGTTGTCGTAATAGGGCGGATCGGTGGAGACGACGAAGCCCTCATAATTACGCGCAGACGCGCTTACTTGATCGGCATAACCTGGAGGACTCGTCGGCAAGTTATTTAGCACTTTGACGATCCATCTCAACTGCCCTAAAAAATTACCAGAAGAATCTGAAAAAGGATTCACTTCTACAAACGACCAAATCATTGGTATAGCTTGCCGAGTGAACATATGTGTTGCAGAATCTCGAGTCGAATCCCATGTTGCATTAGCATTTGAATAATCGGTAGTTCGACTGACGGCGAGAGCCAGGTATGTGGCGACTGCGTCAGCATAGGCGGCGGCACCGGTGTCCCCCTTCTCCAGCCGTTCGCCCTCCGGCATGCCTGCGGCAAGGGCGTCGGCCAGAATTTTCTCGCGCGCCTCCCCCACAAGGTCGCTCAGTGTCGTCAAGGCAACGAGCTGACGATTCGTAAACAGGTCGGAGAACTCCGTCAATCCATAAGTCAAAGTATTGAAATTTCTTGGGTTATTAAAGATACCTCCTTCAGGTAGTTCTTTTGGCGGTTCAACATTAGAAACCAGCACATGCTGATCATTTGGCGAAATGTAAATCCGTCCTTTCGGCCCTTCTGCCACGATCGCAATGAGGTGCTCTCCTAGTTTTTGCGCGCGCCCCTGCTCACGAATGTAGTTCAGCGAGATTGCTGTGCCGTCACCAATCGCAAGGCCTCCCTTGCGCCCGACCGTCCCATCATCTTCTCCTGTCGGCCCGTCGGCGTTGTGCACAACTTCGTAGCGTACTTTTCCGTTCTCGACGGCGGCGCGCACCCAGGCTTCCTTGCCTTTCTTCTTGCTCAGCCACCAAGAATTGACCAGCGGCGTTTCAATGGGGTTGGCGGGATTGGGGCTGCGGACCGTCCGCGCCCACTTCCAAGCGATAACGGTGTGCTCTGTTCCTCCAGGCGCCGTGGCCTTCGGGTAAAGGTGACCGATGCGCCGCTCTGCTTCATCGCGAATCCACCGGCCGTATTCGCGGACGTCGGCGGCCAGGCCCTCGGCCCGAACCCACTCTGTTCTTTCTTCCGCGGCACCCGGATAAACCGGCGGGCGAGAGAAGAATTTCGGCGGTATTTCGATGAGAGCCTTGTCGATGAGCACGGCAAGCGGGTTGAGATCGCTGGCGTGGGCTTCCAGGCCCAGGCGTTGAGCCTCGAGCGGGATAGATCCGCCTCCGGCAAAGGGATCGAGAACGGCGGGAAGCTCGCCTCCGTTGCTCTTGCGGATTTCTTCGCGAGCTTGGCTGAAGAGCTCGGCGTCATTGCTGTTCTCCCACTTAACGAGTCTTTCCATAAGCTTGTGGAGCCTGGCGCGCTCGGCGTCCTGCTCCTGGACGGTGGGAAACTCCTCGGGCCGCGACGCGGGATCGTCCACAAGTTGGGCGAAGAGGACGGCGCGTGCCGTCGCCAGAGGCTTGCGCGACCAGTACAGGTGAAGTGTGGAGGGATGCCCGTGGCGAATAGACTTCTCCCGGACAGAGGCGTCATTGATCGCCTCCAAAGGGAGAGACGTTTCGATGAGCTTCCTCTTTGGTGCACTATTCATTTTTCTCTTTCTTGGTGAGTTATTGGTGAGTTAGGTGGTGAGATTTTGAGTGGTGAGAAGCGAGTGGTGAGACTCTGAGAAGGATGAATGATGAGCGTGAGGATGGTGAGGTTGGGGTTTAGTTTGGCGGACCTCCTCGTTGCCAATAGTCCCGCCACACTTCGTTGTATGAACGGGTAGTCACGGAGGGCTCAATGTGGCTGAAGGCGTCAGTGACATAGCGCAAGCCGTCGTTTTTAGCGCCGTCGGGCGACACTTCGACGAGGGCGAGACGGTGCCTGTCCCCTTGTGTTTGCGCGAACGAAACCTCATTCGCCGTGACCGTGAACGTCGTGGAGCCCGCTATCCTGCCTTTGACCTCGATGTAATAGATGCGTCCGGCACCATCGGCTGACCGGATGTCATAGCCCGGATTGTTTCGCGGCATCTCGGCAGGATCCCGGCCCAGAGCTCTCTCGGCGATCAGCACGGCGTCGACAGCCCGGCGTTCGACGACTGCCGTCTCGCGGGCAAATGCTTGTTGCGAATCCCCGCCGTCACAAGCCGCGTCAATGAGATCGGCGGGAATGATAAGCGCGATTCCGCGGATCACCGCTGGCACCGCGGCTAATTCTGTGGCTTTGGCGAGATCGCCGAGCCTGCGGTTCAGGCGCTCGTCAAGCTCGCGAACCTTAGCCGAGGCCACCTCGGCTCGAATTCTGCCGAAGGTGCCTCCCCGCTCCAAGGCTTCGAGCCGGTTATACTCGTCGTCCCAATGGTTGATCTCGGCTAGAAGCCGATTCTTCACCTGAACGCGGGTGCGCGCCACGTCGGCGCTGAGGCGGGCCATGATCTCTTCCATACGAGGCTTGAGCCCTTCGCGGAAGGCCCACGCACGCACTCTTTTCTCATGGTTCTGTCGAAACCACTCGTCTCCAACGAACGTTGCAATCGCGTCTGCCTCGGCCGCCGTGGGCCTGTCGTAATCCAAGTACGGCGGTGTAGGGGAACCGGTGACATTGCCGTCTTGTTCAAGGAGCGGATAGTCGAAATGCCGCGAAACCGTCACCGCGGCCGAACTCTCGATGCGCTGTTCGACGTCGAACATCAACATCGGCGCCGCACTCTGCTTTTCCCGACGGTCGACGAACACGGTTCCCCGCGTCAAGGCCGACCCCACATCGTTGATAGTTGCCTCGATGACGGCATGCAGCAGCGGATGCCCGGGAGCGATAAGAGAGGCCTCGGCGAGCCCATCCGGGCGCATACGCGCGACGTCGAAAGTCATCCGCTCGTAACGCTCGGCAACGGGAGCCAACCGGTTGAGGCGCCTGGCCACATCGATCACGCGCGGCGGAACACGGGTGATCTCATACCGTCCCTCCTCCCGCCGCCGAATCTGCCCGCCAAGGCGCTCGAAGGCCGGCACAAAGAACGCGGCCACGTAGCCGGGTTGAAGGCGACGTTCGCGGGCCAGCTCCATACGGGCACGAACCGCTTCGAGATCGAGGGAGCTGAACATTTCGGGGTGGAGCGCGCGCTCGGCCAGCATCCCACGAAGCCCCTCGGCGACGCCCGCGTCAATAACTCGGTCGAGCTTGGCTTTGACTCGCGGCTCATCGCCGTAGCGGATCGCCTCGATGAGCAGATCGCGTAGGGATCGTTCATCGAAAGCGTTGCCATCGCCAAGAACGTTGAAAAGATTGCCGTTGTAGGCGATCGACATCTGGTCGACCTTCTCTAGCAGGCGCGTGAACACATCACCTTCGCGCGTGCCCTTGGCAACCATGTTCCATAGGTGGCACACTTCCCGCTGACCTATTCGGTGAATGCGGCCGAAACGCTGCTCTATGCGATTAGGGTTCCACGGCAGGTCATAGTTGACCATCAGATGCGCACGTTGAAGATTCATGCCCTCGCCTGCGGCGTCTGTAGCGAGCAGCACCACCGTGTTGGGATCCTGGGCGAAACGTTCACGGGCGATCTTCCGATCTTCGCGGCTGGTGCCCCCGTGGATCGTCACAACGGAATCGGCCCGCCCAAACTGAGTGGCGATCTTGCCTGCCAGATAATCGAGGGTGTCGCGGTGCTCGGTGAAAACTATGATCTTGCGTGCTTCGTCGGAGCCGCTGCGGGCGAGAAGCTGCTCGTCGAGAATTGTCCGCAGCTGCACCCATTTGCGGTCCTCTCCTTGCTCGCGCACACGCCGCGCCGCTAGAACGAGATCGTCGAGAATGGCGATCTCTGCTCGAAGCTCAGGTATCGTCTGGGCCGCCGTCGCCAGATCGACGACCTCATCTACTTTCCGTTCAAACCAAGAGCTCTCGCTTTCGAGCGGATCCTCGTCCAAACGCCGGAAGTCCACGTCATATAGGCCATGCGGACTATCGACGTCATAGAAGTCCTTAGCCCCTAACGTCCTGAAGGAGGCCTGAGGAAGCGCCTTGCCAGCCACAAGCCGCATTTCCCTCAGGCGGGAATCGAGCCTTGCTAGGCGCCGTTCAAGAGACTTGACGATCGCTGCGGGGCTGGACGCCAGGCGACGCTGGAGAACAGTCAGGGCAAATCCGACATTGTTGCCACGCTTCTTGTCGCCTGCTCTAGCGATACGCTCGGCCCGTCCCATCTCCTTACGCACGTAGTCGGTGACCATTTCATAGAGTTCGCGTTCTGCCGAGCTCAGTTCATAGGCCACCGTGTAAGCCTTACGTTCGGGAAACAGAGGCTTTCCTTCGAAGGTAAGGAGGTCCTCCTTGACCATGCGGCGCATGAGCCCACGTGTATCGGTGCGGTGGATTCCTTGTCGGTATGGGCCTTCGAAGCGGTCGCGATCCAGCAGCGACATGAACAGCTGGAAATCCTCTTCCTTGCCCGCATGAGGAGTCGCCGTCATGAGCAGAAAGTTGTGCGCTGTTTCGGAAAGCAGACGCCCCAGTCGAAAACGTTTGGTTTCGTCAACTTCGCCCGCCCACGGGGAATAGTGGGCGGACATTCGATGCGCCTCGTCGACGACGGCGACGTCCCACGTCACCTCGCTGAGTTGCTCCATGAGCCCTTCGTTCCGGGCAAGTTGGTCCATGCGCGCGATGAGGAAGGGATGATCGGCGAAAACATTCGCGCCCTGAGCCATGTCGACCATTTGGGGGTTGAAGGTTTCGAAGCGCAGGTCGAACTTGGCAGACAGCTCCTCACTCCACTGTTCAACCAACCCGCCCGGGGCGACAACAATCGCTCGTTCGCAGTCTGAACGCAGGATGAGCTCTTTGAGGTAGAGCCCCGCCATGACCGTCTTGCCTGCACCAGGGTCGTCCGCCAACAGGAAACGCAGAGGGATGCGAGGCAGCATTTCCTCATAAACAGCCCGGATTTGGTGGGGCAAAGGATCGACGTCAGAACTGTTGACCGCAGCCATCGGATCGTAGATAGCAGCGTACTTGATGCGCAGTGCTTCCGCGGCAAGACGGAATTCGTCCGCATCCGCATCATATGCGGGAGCCGAATCGGCGGCAGTCACGATCTCAATGCGTGCAGCGTCGGCTTTGCTGACTGTCCTTGCGCCAGAGCGGCCGGAGTCATCGCGGTAGTAGATCTCAACCAGCTCGGCGTCGATCGGGTCGACGGCAAGCAATGTGACCGCGCGGTCTGGCAGCAAACCGCGCAGGCGTTGACCAACGCGCAGCATGGCGAGCGTCATCGTTCGCGTCACAGAAACCTCCCCGTTTCCGCCACGATTCTTCCCTCTACGGTTTCGGTAATAAATCAGGATACATCGCGCAGTCGGGAAAACAGAAGTTTGGTTTTGCGAACGTCCGCATTCTTTAGTTCATGTCCACTGGTCAACGATGATGTGACTTTCCAGAACGCTACACTTCCTTCCTCCTCAAACAGCTGCTTCGAAATGGCTTACGCAATGTCGGAATTTTGTGTCTGGAGGGCAACTGCGCTTCGGATTCAACCGGTCCTCTCGCTCGGCAAGCAGACCCCGGCCATTTGCGGTATTGCACCTAACGGAGTAAAAGGCCTCACCGAGGCTCTATCACGGCCAGTTGTATGCACTAAGCAGCTCAATTGAAATGTTGAAAAAGAACTAAAACTGAAGAGATCCAAAACTATCGCAGGAAGTTCAACTGAAACGATGCTCTGTCAGGCTTCTTATCGCTTACATTGGAGGCAAGTTCGCGATGCCTTTGCAGGCACGCGAACGGCACCGAGGCAGGCGGGCCAAGCCGTGCCAGTGAAGCGAATCGCTAGCAACTCATCTTCTAAATCTCTAGCGCGAACGGCGGCGGGCAGCAGCCATCGCGCGCTCCGCGTACCTGTCGGCGTCGCGACGTCGCAGAGTCTCGCGCTTGTCCCATTCTTGCTTGCCCTCGGCCAAAGCGATCTCAACTTTCGCTCGCCCACGCAGAAAATAGAGCTCGAGCGGAACGATGGTCAGCCCCTTTGACTGGACCTTCTGCATGAGCTTGCCGATCTCCTGTTTGTGAAGCAAAAGCTTGCGCTTGCGCGTGGGTGCGTGATTCGTCCACGTCCCCATCGCGTAAACCGGAATGTTCGCGCCGTGAAGCCAAGCCTCGCCGTAACGGTCGACTTCGACCCATGCGTCCACTAGCGAGGCACGCCCCAAGCGAAGGGCCTTGACCTCAGTGCCGGTCAACGACATTCCAGCCTCGTAGGTGTCGAGAATCGAGTATTCGTGGCGAGCCTTCTTGTTCCGCGCGATCACCTGCTTTGCGTCGGCCTGCGCCTTCGCCTTCTGGGCCGCCGTCGGCTTCCCGTCTTTCTTTTTCTTAGCCACGGGATCCTCCTTCGCTAGCCCTGGCACGCCGATTGCTCAGCACATGAAACTTTGCCGTCGCTTTTCGATCCGACACGGTGCCTCAGATCAAAATGAGCTCGCCGCATAACCGAGACCAACTCAAGATGCACGAGGCAGCACAAGCGACAAGGCCTCAATACTACCGCTACCGCCTCCATTGGGCCAGCCGCGCGCTTCTTCGCCCTGGCTAGTGTCCACTTCGCACGTGTGACCAATTCCGTGGGGCATTCACACCCAGAAAACCGTGCCCTCCGGAAATCCGCGCCTTTCCCGGAAAACCGTGCTCCAAAAACCGTACGTCCGACGGCGCCCTTTCACAAGACGCGTCGGATGTACGAAACCTTGTCGTCTTCCTCAGAAGCCGGGCAGCGACATCGGGTTAATCACCTTGCCGTCGCGCCAAACCTCCATGTGGACGTGGCAACCGGTGACTTGGCCGGTCTGGCCGGTCCATCCGATAACCTGCCCCTTCTTAACCGACTGGCCGGCGGAGACGTTGAAGCCCGACATATGGTTGGTCACAACAACCCAGGAATGCCCGTTGACCACTCCTAGATTGAGGAACACCTGATTTCCGTGGGTCGAATTTCCGGGTGCTGGAACGGTCTTTGCGATGATCCCGTCGCCGGCCGCGACTTGGGCTTGTCCGCATCGTGACCTGAGGTCGACGCCGTTGTGCATGTAGTAACCGCCGAAGGGGTAGTAACGCATGCCAAAGGGCGACGTCACTTGAAGCGGGCGAGGAATAACCGGAACTAAGAAACCGCCTCCAACGGCAACGTTTCCTTCTCCCCCGCCGCCGGCCGCAACGGGCTGTTGTTGGACGGGAGCCTTCGCCTTGTTCTTATTGGCGTTCTTATTGGCTTCGGCTTGGGCAGCTGCCGCAGCAGCCTGAGCTTTGCGCCGATTCTCGGCGTCAATCGCGGCGATTTGCGTAGCCGTGGCGTCGCGAGCCGAGTTCACCTGCTGGATCGATTGCTGGAACTGACCCTTTTGGGCCTCGAGCTGCTGAGATTGCTCCGAATACGTGGTTTTGAGGGTGGCGAGCTGGCTGGCCTTCGTTTCCGCGGCAGACTGTTTGTTCGTCTTTTCGCTCACCAGGGCATCCGCCTGGGATTTCAACTCCGCCACCTTCTTGCGCACGGCACTCTGGCGGGCTTGACGGTTCTTCGCCGTCGCCGTCTTTTGTTGGACCTCCTGAAGCGCCGCGGTTTTCTTGCGGATCGCGGCCCGCGTGGCAGAGACGGAATTATAGAAGTCCTCCGACGAGCGCGAGCCGACCATGAGGTCCCAGGTGGTTGGCAACGTGTCCCCGCGGTACTCCGCGCGAGCGACGGTTCCCAAATCCTTGCGAGTGGTCGCGATCGTTTTCTCGCCCGAATTGACTTCCTTCTGGATCGTCGTCAGCTCCGATTGAGCAGCCTGAAGCTGGCCTGCAACGACCTCTTGTTGCCGGGTTGCGGCGGCCAGCTCGGACCGAGCGGTTGCCAGATCGGCTTCGGCCACGGGAATCTGGGCTTGGGTCTGCTGAAGTCGAAGATAGACATTCTGCAGGTTGGTATTCACGCCTTCGAGCGAGGACTTGTAGTTCTCAATCTGGCGCTCCTGCTCTTGCTTCTTCTTCAGCAGATCGTCACGCTCGTCTGCCTGCGAGGGGGCCGTCACGCCGATGACGAGGGCGGCCGCCGCGAGGGCGCATACGAAGCGGGAGCTTTTAAATGACATAATCAGACCTTTGCATAGCGTCGCAGTGTGATCCATGAAGCCGAGGCGGCAACGAGCACCGCACCCAGGACCAGCCACGGGGCGATGATGAAGAGATCGCTGGTTTGAATTTGGTGAATCCATGTGATGGTGTCAGCCAGCCACCCCTGAATGAAGTAGGTAACAGCCACCCATAGGCCTCCAATTGCCAAGAGCGAGCCGACGAGAGCAGCTACCGCCCCCTCCAATATGAATGGCAGTTCTATGAAGAAATTCGAAGCGCCGACGTAACGCATGATCTCGGTTTCGTCACGTCGAGACATGGCTGACAAGCGAATGGTTGTGGGTATAAGCAGCAAGGCGATGACCACCATGACCGCCGCAAGAACCACGGACACTCGGATGAGCCGGTTGAGAACCTTGAAAAGCGGTTCGACTTGCTGGGATTGGTCCTCAACCGATTCGACGCCGGAGCGCCCGGACAGCGCCTCGGAAACGATCTTGTAATCGAGCGGGTCATGGAGCTTGATTCGGAAAGAGACCTGCATGTCCTCCTTCGTCACGCCGTCTTCGTAACCCGACCCTTTCATTTGTTTGCGGTAGTTCTTAAGGGCCTGGTCCTTCGTTTCGAACCTAAAGTTCTCCACGTACTTGGACAGCTGGCCGTTCGTGAGTTCCGTGCGAATGGCTGCGATCTGCTTTTGCGTAGCCTCGCCGCTGGCACACTCGGATTTGTTGGAGTCTGCCGGGCACATGAAAACGGACACTTGCAGATCCGACAGCCACTGATCACGCACCACGCCGATCTGCTTTTGCAGCAGGGACGCCGATCCGATGAAAAGGAGCGAGACGAAGGTGACGAGTGTGACGGAAACCGTCATCGCCCGATTCGACCACAGCCCCTTGAGAGTTTGAGTGCTTATGAAGCGCAACCTCATTGCTTCTCACTTCCGTAGACGCCGCGGGCCTCGTCCCTGACGACCATTCCGTCTTGGAGTTCGACGACGCGTTTGCGCAATTCATTGACAATGCTCTGATCGTGAGTGGCCATGACCACCGTGGTGCCGGAACGGTTGATGCGGTCGAGCAGGCGCATGATCGACATTCCGGTGTCGAGATCGAGGTTTCCGGTGGGCTCGTCGGCCAAAAGAATCTGAGGCCTGTTGACCATCGCTCGTGCGATCGCAACACGCTGGCGTTCACCACCGGAAAGTTCCGTCATGTGGCGTTTTTCCTTGCCTTCGAGGCCGACCATCTCGATCACCTCGGGGACCTCGGTTTTTATCCTGTGGCGGGGAGCGCCAATGACCTGTAAGGCCAGCATGACGTTTTCATAGACGTTCTTGTCACCCAGCAGCCGGAAATCCTGGAAGACGGTTCCGATCTGCCGACGCAACAGCGGGACCCGCCGCGGGGAGACCTTGGACAGGTCTTTTCCGAGCACGTGGACATCGCCCGACGTCGGCCGTTCCTCGGCGAGGATGAGTGAGAGCATCGTCGATTTGCCGGAGCCTGAAGGGCCCACGAGAAAAACGAACTCTCCGCGTTCGACGTCAATGCTGACGTCGTCAAGTGCGGGGTGAGCGCCTCTCTGGTAGAGCTTCGTCACCTTGTCGAATGTGATCATTGAAAACCGCCGGATAGAAAGGCCATGGTCGCAAAGACCATACGCATCAACTCGGCGGTTGGCTCATAGGCGCGCCGACGGAATCGAAATCGCGGCGAAGGCTACTGAGGTCGCTTTTGTGGGGCGGTTACTCGGACTTTGTGGGGCGGTTACTCTGACGACTCGCCGACCTTCTCTCCCGTTGCGCGCCACCGGATGCCGGCGTCGATGAAACCGTCGATGTCCCCGTCGAAAACGGCCTCGGGATTGCCCGCTTCGAAACCGGTGCGCAAATCCTTGACCATCTGATAGGGCTGAAGAACATAGGAGCGCATCTGGTCTCCCCACGATGCCTTGATGTCGCCCGCCAGC
>CAUSGP010000030.1:0-12981 GCA_963531075.1 uncultured Actinomycetaceae bacterium
CCGTACAGCGCGGTTCAGGGTTTCAGGGGAGGGGTGGCATCGCTTCCCGGCGATATTGCGGCCCCCGCGCCCAAGGGGCTCGGCAGCCGGATGGTTGTTCTGCGTCAGCGGCACAGAGCCGGCCCCGCGATTGCCGCGATTGCCGACCGGGTGGCCGAGGCCATCCGCGTCGGCGGAGGGGTGATTCGCCAACGCTGGCCCGAGGCTGCCGACCGTCGCGACGATGTCAGCGCCAGGTGTTTCGTCCATCCCGAGGAAGAAGCCGCGGCAATCGCCCGGGCCGTGCGCGAAGCACATCTTCTGCGCGGAATCGACTACTCGCAGATGGCCATCGTCACTCGGTCGCGGTCAGCGCATGCGGGTCTGCGAGCTTCCCTTGTGCGTCGAGGGGTCCCCGTGGAACAGATAGGAACCGACCGTCCCCTTCGCGACGAACCCGCCGTCGAAGCCCTCATGTCATTCGTTCGCCTCGCACTTGACGGGCCCTCGGACAACGGCCATCTCGCCCGAGTCTTGACTGGGCCCCTCGTGGGGATCGACCCTCTGCGCCTGCGCCAGATGGGAAGGACCTTGCGCGGCTACGAGCTCGCCGGAGGCGGAAACCGCTCCGAATCCGAGCTTCTGGCCCTCACGATGGAAGGTCCGGCCGTTCTCGGCGAAGCCGCCCCCCGGGGCGTAGATGCCCTGGTGCGCTCGGCGCGGATGCTTGAAACCGTGCGCGCCGCGGCGAAGCGTTCTCACCGCCAAGCCGAGGAAGTGCTGTGGGCGGCATGGGAAAGCAGCGGCAAGGCCGAAGAATGGCGTGACGCCGCCCTTCGTGGGGGAATCGCGGCGGATGCGGCGGATTCGGCGCTCGATTCGGTCATCCAGCTATTCCGCGTCGCTCAAAGGATGGCTGACAGAGACGTCGATGTGTCCATCGACGTTGTGCTCAACGAACTTCAAACGCACGATCTGCCCGAAGATTCCATCGCCCGTGCGGGGGCGGCTACGCAGACCGTGACGTTGACGACCCCCAATGCCTCCATCGGCCGTGAATGGGAATTCGTTGTCATTGCGGGACTCCAGGATGGTCTATGGCCGAATATGCGATTGCGCGACACCTACACGGGCACCGGCAAGCTCGCACAGATAGTCACGGGGCGTGACGCGGGAACGGGGGAGCCATACGCGCGTCGCGAAGCCTACGAGGACATCGTCGACGACGAACTTCGCCAGCTCCACCACGCCATCACCCGAGCCACGAGCCAGCTCCTTTTCACATGCGTCGATTCGCAGGAAGCCCGCCCGTCGCGCTTCTTCGACCTCATGGGATTCGTTCCCGAAGACGCGTGCGCGGATCCTCGCGGTCAGCTCGTCATGGAGCGCCCACGCGCCGCAGAGGGCGAATTTGACATCGTCGGGCTGGTGGCCGATATGCGCCGAGCCGGGCCAGTGGACGGCCAGGCCAAGGACATTCTCAACGAATTGCGCGAGGCGGGATTTGACCAGGCCGATGAGAACTCGTGGATTGAGGCGCTGGAGCCGACGTCGTCCGAAGGGATCGGAGCCGAAGGGATCGTCGCCGTTTCGCCTTCGCGCGTGGAGATGATGCTCGACTGCCCGCTGAGGGGCTTCCTGTCCCTCGTGGGTGCCGAGGACTCCGATGATAGAAGGGCGGCGGACATCGGAACGCTTATCCACGCGATAGCGGAGGCTTGCCCCGATGCGGGGCGCGAAGCCATCCTCGCCGAGTTCGACGAGAGGTGGGCGAGCTTCGACAAACCCGACGATCCCGTGGCGGCTCAGGCCGAATATGATCGGGCGCGTTTGCTTGTCGAAGGGCTGGCCGCCTACCTCGAAGATTTCACCCGATCCGGCGGAAGCGCCCAGATCGAGCGGAGAATATCGGTCGAGGCGAAAGGCGGCGTCGTGCTCAACGGGAAGATCGACAGAATCGAATCCGACGGGAAGAAGACCCGGATCGTCGATTTCAAAACGGCGAAGACGCCGCTCACCGGGGCGCAGGCCGAAGACAACGTCCAACTCCAGCTGTATCAGTGGGCCCTCGGCGAATCCGGAGCCGGTCCCGACGGCGGGGCCGCTCTCGTCTACCTGGGGAAGATGCAATCGAGGACGAAGAAACCCACAGAGCGCAAGCAAAGCTCCCTCGACGCCGAAGCGCGAGACCTCGCCGAGCGACGCATCGGGCAGGCCGGGCGGCTGCTGCGCGGCGGGCAATTCCCGGCCCGTGCCTCCGATGCCTGCCGGACATGCCGTTTTGCCTCCCTGTGCCCGGCCAAATCCGCGGGAAGGTTGGCCTCGTGAGCGAGGGCCTCTACGAGCGGGTTATGCGCCAACTCGACCCGGATCGGCTGCCGACAGCCGAACAGCGGCGGGTTATCGAATCGACTGAATCGGCAATTCTCGTGGTGGCGGGGGCCGGGTCGGGTAAAACGGCGACGATGGCTAATCGCATCGCGTACCAGGTAGCCTCGGGCCGCGTCTCGCCGGAAGAGGTGCTGGGCCTGACCTTCACGCGCAAGGCCGCCGGGGAATTGAGCGAGCGGGTCGATCGCGCTCTGGCCGGCCTGAGAGCCGGTGGATTGCTCAATCGATCCGAGCAATCTGCCCGTTCTGCGCTCGCCCGGCCCACGGTGTCCACCTACAACGCCTTCGCCGCCGACATCGCTGCTTCCTACGGAATGCTCGTGGGCGCCGATCCGACCGCGCGTTTGATCACCGACGCCGAGCGATTCCAGCTCATGGATGCGGTCATCGCCGAGGGAGCGATTGCTTTCGACGTCGCCGCGCGGTATGGCCGGGCGCGCATCGTCGAAGTTGCCCTCGCGCTGGCTTCGGGAGCGATCGACAACCGCGTGCCCCTCGAGGCCGTCCGGGACTTTTTCGACGAACAGGCGGCCGCGCTCGAGAGGCTGGGTGCGGATCCCAGAAAATTTACGAAGGCCGATATGGCCGACGTCGGCATGGAAGCAGCGCAATGGGAACGGCTCAAGCGTGACTGGCAGACGCTGAAGAAAGTCGATTTTGCGCTCCAACGGGCGTGTCTGCCGGCCGTCGAAGCCTATGCCGAACGCAAGCGCACACTCGGGCTCGTCGAATTTGCCGATCAGGTTGCCACGGCCTCGCGGGTGCTTGAACGATACCCCCAAATCGGCGAGGAGACGGCCTCGCAATATCGGCTTGTGCTTCTTGACGAGTACCAGGACACCTCCGTCAATCAAGCGCATTTTCTTCGCCGCGCACTCGGCGGGGCCGGCGACGGGAGGTCGGTGTGCGCGGTGGGCGATCCGAACCAGGCGATCTACGGCTGGCGCGGAGCCAGCTCCAACGCCCTGGCTGATTTCGCGAGATCCTTCGCGGGCGCCCAGCCGGTTGAGCGCCTTGCCCTTTCGACGTCGTTCCGTTCGGATGCGGCAATCCTTGACGCCGCCAACGCCGTGGCGGCGCCCCTCGACAACCCGGCGGTGGAAGTGCGCGAACTCCAACCGCGGCCGGGATGCGGGCCCGGGAGAGTGGTTGAGGCACGGCCGCTTCTGGCCGAGGACTCTTACAGGGCGATAGCCCGTCGCATCGAGGATGTTCAAGCCCGAACCTCTCAGGCCGAAATCGCAGTTTTGTGCCGGAGGCGCTCATCGATCGAGAAAGTCGCCGATGCGCTTGGCCATCGGGGGATCTCCTACGAGATTGTAGGCGGCGAAAGCCTCATCGAACGGCCGGAAATCCTCACTGTGCGTGCGGCGCTGGGAATCCTCGCCCATCCCTCGCGCGGCGGCTTGCTCGTACGGCTGCTTCTTCACTGGGGCATTGGAAGCGACGCCATCCGGATCCTCCATGAATGGTCGCGCTCCCTGGCCTCGCGTGCGGTTGGCGAAACGCCGCTGGATCCCCGGGCGGAAGCGAACCTTGTTGAGGCGCTTGACGACCTTCCGGATCCGGGGTGGTCGGGGCCGAGCGGGCTGGCCTTGACCCCCGCGGTTGTTGATCGCTTGCGCCTTGTGTCTCAAGCTCTCGCCTCGCTTCGGGCCTCTATCCACCTTCCGCTGGCCGATATCGTCGAAAGAAGCATTTCCGCGCTTGGAATCGACCTCGCTGCAGCCTCTCGTGCGGAAGGCTCGCAGCGGGTTCGAACCTCTCTCGATTCTTTTATCGCCCTCGGACGGGAATACGCAATGGGGCATCCGGGGGCCTCGCTCGGCGATTTTGTCGACTGGCTCGACCTCGTTGAACGGCATGAGTACGGCGGCGAAGAGGAGTCCGGAGTCGAGACTTCCGAGGATGTCGAGGTGCATGCGGGAGTGGTCCAAATCATGACGATGCACGCGGCCAAAGGGCTCGAATGGCGCGATCTCGTTGCCATCCCCGAAGTCGTTGCCACGCAGTTTTCCGAGACGAACTCGGCGGCCTCGTGGCTGACCGATCCTTCCGTTTTCCCCTTTCCCCTCAGAGCGGACTACCGGCATCTTCCTCAGTTCGAACCGAGCGCCTTCGCGAACAAACTGGAAGCGGCGCTGGCATACAACGAGTTCTTGCGCACCGATCTTCCGGCCCACGAGAGCGCGGAGGCCCGACGTTTGGCCTATGTCGCCTTCACCCGGCCTCAGTCCGAGCTCTTCCTCGCAGGATACGGGCTTGCATCCCCGGAAATTCCGCCGAAAGCCGTCGATGGGGATGCGGTTGACCTCATCGGTCCTTCGGCCTTCCTCGAAGACATCCGCCGGGAGGCGAAGGTTGTTCCCGTGCGCGAGATTGCCGATTCGCACTGGCCGACGGAGCTGACAGAGCAATGTGCGGATACCATGCCGCTGGCCGCCGTGACGGAACGAATCGGAGGTCCGCCCGAACCCGTCATCGACTACGCAAGCGCAGATCTTCCCCTGTGGCCCGCCGACATCGTGCGCCACGATGCCTCCCCGCGAAAGGGCGGTATGCGCGATGAAGGAGCGCCGTCGGAAAAGGAGGCAGAGAGAACGATCGGGGCGCTCGAAAGGGCCTCGGGAACGAATGCCGACGCCGCGAAGCCCTCGGGCATGAACTCGGGCGCGGAGCTCTCGGGCATGAACTCGGGCGCGGAGCTCTCGGGCACGATTATGGATGCAGAGCGCCTGTCGATGTGGCGCCGGAACGCCGATCTCCTCATCCGCGAACGCGAGCTCGCGCTACGCCCTTCGATCCTGCAACGCCCGTACGTCACCGCCACCGACGTCGTCCATCTCAGCGACGATCCGAGTGCTTTTCTCGCCCAATGGCGAAGGCCGATACCGCAACGGCCGAGCCGGGCGGCGCGAACGGGAACTGAGCTGCATTCGCGCATCGCCGAGTTCTACCAGCGGCCTGCCATGCTTGATATCGACTCGGTTATGGCCGAAGGCCAGCACCCGGTGGACATGGACCCGCTCACGCGCGAGGAAGAGCGCCGCCTGCTTGACGCCTTCAAGGCGAGCAGGTGGGCACGCATGACGCCGCTCGCCATCGAGGAAAGCCTCTCGGTGGTCGTTGGCGGGCGCGTCGTCAGGTGCACGATCGACGCTGTTCTCGATACTTCTGCCGAGCCGGACCTGCCCGCGGTGACGATCGTCGATTGGAAGACGGGACGGCGCCCCAGCCGCCAAGCCCTAGCCTCGCGTGAGCTGCAGCTGGCGATCTACCGGCTGGCGTGGGCGTGCACTCACAGCCGGGACATCGCCGAAATAGGGGCATGCTTCGTCTATCTGCGCGAGCCCGAAGAAAAACGGGAAATCTGACGGAAGACGAGGTGGCCCGACGCATCGAGGCATCGCTGGCCGCAGGCGGGAGCGATCGGGCCTGATCAGTCCGCGGCGACCTGCTTCGACAGATCATCGAGCATTTTTCGCGCCTCTTCCTGGACCGAGGCGTTGTTCGTTCGCACCCCATGCATCAGCCACCTGGGGATCGCAAGTTCGGACATGAGGAGCATCCGCGAATACATCGCGTCATCGATGCCGGTTCCCCGCGTGTGCTCATAGGCGTCGATAACGGCCGCATACACATCTTCTTCCAGCGACAGGAACGGGGCAAGGTCCATCGCCGGGTCGGCGACCTTGGCCTCGCCGAAGCCGGTCACAGTTGCGATTCCTCCGTCAGACCACAGAAAATTCTCGGCGTCGATGTCACCGTGGACCACCGTCGGCTCGAATTTCCAATTCGACGACTTTTCCAAGGCGTCCTCCCAGCGTTCGAGGAGGTTCAACGGCAGAGAGCTCGCCTCGTCGACGTCTGTCAGTTCGGTGAATAGACGCATTCGCCAGTCGGTCGCGTTGTAGACCGGCAGGCCGGCGTCGGCAATGACGTCGTGCGAAAGCGAGTGGATCGACGCAATGACCCGCCCAATCTCGCGGGCTTGTTCGCGTCCGATGTCGTCCCAATCGATCGCCGTTCCGAAAGGCTGCGGGCACACGACGGCCCGCCCGCCCGTTGCCGCATGGACAAATCCCGCGGGGCGGAGGATGTCGAAGGGGAGATTGCCGCGTCGCAATTCTTGGAGAAGGTTGGGCGCCAGGGCCGCCTCGGCTTCGATGATCGTCGCAGCGTGTGAGTTCTTCGGGCATTTGACCATCCAGTGGCGGCCGTGCGCATCGAGGACTCCGCCGGACACGTAATCGTCCGTATTCATGAAGGGCGGTCGCGTGCTGACGGCTTCCAGGCCGTCGATGGCCGCCACGGCGAGGGCTGCGAGATACAGAGAATTGCTCACATCGCTAACCTACGTCGTTTCGATGCCGTATGCCTCTTTACACACCGCTTTGGGTACCGTACCTTCGTCACTGCAGCGTTATCCACATGTCCGGGAGGTTTATCCACAGGGTGTGAATGGCGGTCTCATGCGCTTTAGAGCCGCGTTTAGTCTACCGATCATGAAAACGATTCGCGATGTCGAAACGAGAGTCCGCGAGATGATCCGGCGTGAAGGCCTCGACCCCCAGCGTGAGAGTGAGGGGTTGAAGAGGGTCATCGGGAAGGCGATCGCCGAGCACGAACGGCTCGCCGTGCGCGGGAGCGCCGAGGCCATTGACGATGTTGAGCCGGTCAGGCGCGCCCTCAGCGCCGCCATCGGCGGGTACGGCAAACTTCAACGGTTCTTCGACGATCCGAGCGTCGAAGAGATCTGGATTGACCATCCGGGCGCCGTTTTCGTCTCTCGCGAAGGAAGTAGCGAGCTCACCTCCGTGATATTGACCGACGACGAAGTGCGCGATCTCGTCGAAAGGATGCTCAGAGCGTCGGGGCGGCGCCTCGACTTGTCCAGCCCGTTCGTCGACGCCTCACTTGAGACCGGGGAAAGACTTCATGTCGTTATCCCGGATATCACCCGTGAGCATTGGGCCGTCAACATCCGCAAGTACGCGCTCGGTGCACGCACCTTGGATGAATTGGTCGATGTCGGAACGCTTACGGATGAGGCGGCTGTTTTTCTCGACGCCGCGATGCGCGCGGGCCTCAACACGCTTGTTTCCGGGGCCACTCAGGCCGGTAAGACCACGCTTTTGCGGGCCTTGCTCGGGTCGGTTCCCGCTGCCGAAAGGATCGTCACGGCCGAGGAGGTATTCGAACTTTGCTTGGAACGACGCGACGTCGTTGCCATGCAAACACGTCCTCCGTCGATCGAGGGCAGGGGAGAGGTTACGCTGCGCCGTTTGGTGAAAGAGGCATTGCGGATGCGTCCCGAACGGATTGTGATCGGCGAGGTGCGCTCTTTGGAAGCGTTCGACCTGCTCGTGGCTCTCAATGCGGGCATTCCCGGCGCGTGTACGATCCACGCAAATTCGGCCCGTGAGGCGATCCTCAAACTCACGACCCTCCCGCTCCTCGCGGGTGAAAACGTGACATCGGCATTCGTCGTTCCCACTGTCGCGAATGCCGTCGATCTCGTCGTCCACGTTGCACGCGAGGCCTCGGGCGAAAGGAGAGTCGCCGAAATATCGTCAGTCACCGGAAGGGTCGAGGGAATGACCGTTGAGATGGCGCGCGTTTTTGCGCTGAAAAACGGCGAGCTGGTTCGGGTTCCCGGCGAAATTCCCCACCCTGAACGATTCGAGCGCGTCGGAATATCCTTGGCGACGGTTCTGGGAGGCCTGTGATGGGAGCGATTTTGGGCCTGACGGCCGGACTTGGCTTGGCCATGATCGTCGGGGTGCTGACCGGAGCATTTCCGGAACGCAGAAGGATTCATCTGCCCGTCAAACCGCTGGCTCATGCCGTATTTGCGGCGATGGGCGCCGGGGCGGCGGCATTGCTCGCCGTCGGCAATCTCGGGCTGGCTCTCGCGGCCGCGGTTGCGGGTGCATGGTTGCCTGCGGCCTGTGACAAACGCAGGATTCGACGCCGCCTGGAGCAGGCCCGATTGGCCTGGCCGGATGCGCTCGACGGCGTGGTCTCGGGCTTGCGAGCCGGGCTGGGAGTCGGCGAGTCTCTTGCGGGCCTGCAAGCACACGGGCCGGCTGCCATGCGCGCGTCTTTTGCTCGCTTCTCGCGGAAGCTTGAGGCTACGGGGCGTTTGGACGTGGCCCTTAACGGCCTCAAAAGCGAGATGGCCGACCCCGTCGCCGATCGAGTGGTCGAGGCGATGCGGCTTGCGAGCCGTGTGGGAGGCCACGACCTGGCCGCGATGATGGAAGCCCTTTCACATAGCCTGCGGATGGAGAATAGGGCGAGAGGCGAGCTTTTGGCCCGTCAGTCGTGGACGGTCAACGGTGCGCGCATCGCGGCAGCGGCGCCGTGGATCGTTGTCGCTCTTTTGGCCACGCGTCCGAGTGCTGTCAAGGCGTTTTCCACTGCAGCAGGCACCCTCGTTCTCTTGGGAGGATTCGCGGCCACGGTCGTGGCATACCTTCTTATGGTCAGGCTGGGACGCCTTCCCGCCGAGCCTCGCGTGCTGGCCGGTCCCGAGGTTTCGGCCGGTCCCGACACTTCAGCCGGTTCGCAGGCAGGCGCTGGCGCCCAGGAAGCCGGTTCGCAGGCACCAGGTAGGTCTCATGTCTCAGCTAGTGGCCGGGCGCCGATTGGCTCTCGCCAACTGGGCGGCTTCCGCGCTTTCGGTGGCGGTTTGCGATGACCGGAGCGATTCTAGGGGGACTAGGCGGGCTTGGCTTGGTCCTTTGCGCCGCGGGTCTGTTCGCGCGTCCGAGCTTTGCCAAGCGCGTTCTTCCCTACCTTGACGAGGGATGGAAACCGCCGCGAGCGCGCTGGGCTCAGAAAGTAGCCTCGTTCATGAGCGCCTGCGCGGAGAGGATCGGTTCGACGTCCACGGCCGTCGCTGCGCGGTGCGATGCTCTTGGCACGCTGACGCCCCGGCAGTTTCGCGCTCGTCAATTGCAATGGTCCGCGGGAGGCTTGGTCCTGGCTTTGGCCGCAGTGGTGGCCATGGGGAGTGCAAGCAGCCTTGCCGTTGCCCTCGTCTTCATTCTGCTTGCGACCTTGAGCGGTGCCGTGGCTGCCGATTTCGCCCTCAAGCGCCGCGTCGAAGCCAAAGAGGCGCGCATGACCCAGGAGCTTCCCGATATCGCCGAATTGCTCGCTCTTTCGGTGGGAGCCGGTGAATCTATGCGAGCCGCGCTCGAGCGAGTCTCGGGGATCGGGGTCGGCATGTTCGCCGTCGAAATAGAACGCATGCTGCGAGACGTACGCGCAGGAGCATCCCTCGCCGAAGCCCTCGTGAGATTTCAGGGTCGCTGCGGATCCCAGCCAGTCGCGCGTTTCGTCGACGCCCTCATCACATCCCTGGATAGGGGTACGAGCCTCGTAGGCGTTCTCCACGCGCAGACTGCGGACGCGAGGGCGTGCGCCAGGCGAGAGCTCATGGAAGCTGGCGGCAAAAAGGAGATCGCGATGATGATTCCCGTCGTCTTTCTCATCCTTCCAATCACGGTAGCCTTCGTCCTTTTTCCAGGCCTTCAGGCCATGTCCACATTCACATGAAAGAGGTTCCCATGCACGATTCACGTTGCTTCATCGACGCACCCGGTATGTCTATGGCGCCGACGCCATCCCGAGTGCCTACTACCGCCGACGGCGAACGCGGCGATGTCCCAGGTTGGGTCCTCGTCACCCTCATGACTGCGGGGCTCGTCGTCGCCATATGGGCGATAGCCGGGCCGGCGCTCCTCGACTTGTTCAATACCGCAATCGAGCGGGTGAAGAACGTCTGAAGATCCCCAAAGGAGTGAAACATATGAATATGCCGAAACCTTCTGAAAGCGAGGTAAGCGGATGGACAAGCGGGCATACGAAAGGAGGAGAAGCGGATGACGCGGCAAACCACATGCCGATTGATGAGGTGGATCTGCGAGGGAAGGAATGTCGGCAAAGCCTTCGATACTGCTTCCAGCTCGGCAATGCGGGTTCGTGAGAGGGGGAGCGCCGTCGCTGCTTTCGCCTTCATGGCTCCTCTCCTCGTGACTGCTTTCCTCACGTTTCTCGGACTGATCCTTACGCTGCACGTTCGGGCCGTTGCGGCTGACGCGGCCGCCGAAGGCGCACGGTACGGCGCGCAGTCCGCAGCTGGACTCGCCGCGGCGGAAAAGCGCACTCGTGATTTGCTCGGTGCGAGTTTCGCGGCGGAATACGCCGTCGGCATTTCCTCGCGGATAAACGAACGCGTAGGTGTACAGGTTGTAGAAGTACTGGTGGAAACCTCGATTCCCCTGCTTCCCGGGAAAAAGACGATGGAAGTGAGAGGCCATGCGCCGGTGGAGTAGCCTTCGATTTCCACGGAATCTACGCGCAGCGGGGCTGGCGAAAATCAGTGGGTGGCGATGTATCGCTCGCACGCGGAAGCAACAGCTTGTTGCCCGAGAACTGATTCGCGGCCTCGGATGCATTGCCATGCGGAAGCCACCACTTGCAACCGGTTTGGAGAAGCGTCCAAGCGTCGCCGCCATGCGGAAGCGACCACTTGCGTTTGACGTGCGGAATTGCGCGCGAGAGCGGGGGAACGCCGTCATTGAGTTTGTCGCCGTGATCGCATTGCTCCTTTTACCTGCGATTATCGCCGCCACGGCCCTTTCGACGCTCTTATCGGCGAAGAATGCCGCGGCTTCTGCCGCGAGAAATGCTGCCCGCGTCTACGTCCGCTCCGAATCCTCGCCCACGGGAAGAACTCGCGCCACTGCGATTGCCCGGCTCGCCTTTGCCGATCGCGGCATCGCCGCCGAACCGCGGATCTCCTTCCAATGCACGCGCAATCCGTGTTTGAGTCCGGGCGGCTACGTCGATGTGACGATGTCGGCAGACGTCGCACTGCCACTGATTGATATTCCCGTCACGGTGGCCGAAACACGACGATTCCCCGTCGATGCGCTGAGAAGGGCACGTCAATGACAAGCCTCATCAAGACGGTGAGAGCCGTGCCCTCCTCGAGTGGAAAGCACACCGGGCCATGCGCCCCGCTTCAACGGTCCTGTGAAGAGGGCGAGCGCGCAAATATGCTCGTCCTGGGAACGATCATTTGGCTCGTTGCGGCGCTCGCCCTCGGAGTCATCGTGAACGCGACGTCGCTATACGTTCAAAAGCGGGAGCTGGTGGCCAAGGTCGACGCCGTCGCCCTCGAAGCAGCCTCGAAAATAGACGAGAAGGAGTATTACCGCTCTTCGGGCTCAGCTGAAGGCGAAGCGCCGGAGGAGGCGAGCCGGGAGCTTCCTGACAGAGCCGTTGATTCACAGGAATCGAGCCGGCACCGAGCCGAAAGTGCCGGAAGAAACAAAAGTGCCGGAAGAAACTACCGCGGAGGCTTCTATGGGCGGGATGGGCGCGCAGTCGAATTGCACGCTCGGCAGCTTGCACCGGAAGGAACGCGAGTTTCCCACCCGACGGGAATCCGTGGCGGTTCGGCCGTTGTGACGCTCGAAAAACAGGCGCGCCTGCCTCTCGCTTTTGATTTTCTAGGCGTGAAATCGGTGCGAATCGAGGCGACCAGTTCGGCCAAGCTGCGAGCAATCGAACCGCCATGAGGTAGCCTTGGCCCGTGGCAACCGATCATCAGGCAGAGATCGACGCTCTGCGAAAAACCTTCCAGCAGATCTCCTCCGTGACCAATCCCGAGGAGCTGCGCGAACGCATCGCCGAGCTCACGGAGGCGTCGGCGGCTCCCGATCTGTGGGACGACCAGGACAAGGCCCAAGCGGTCACGTCCAAGCTTTCGCATGCCCAGGCCGAGCTGGACAAGCTGAATGCGATGTCCGCGGCCCTGGAAGACGTCGAGGCCCTCAAGGAGATGGCCGACGAAGAAGCTGATTCCGATCCGGAGACCGCCGCGGAACTGTACGCGGATCTCGAACGTGAGCTGGCGACGATCGGCGCAGACATGTCGGAACTCGAAATCCGCACTCTCTTGTCAGGCAAATACGATGAGCGCGACGCCGTCGTGACGATACGTTCGGGAGCAGGTGGCGTCGACGCGGCCGATTTCGCCCACACTTTGCAAAGAATGTACCTGCGCTGGGCCGAAAGACGCGGCTACAACGCAAAGGTGCTCGATACTTCCTACGCGGAAGAAGCGGGGATCAAATCGACCACTTTTGAGATTAGCGCGCCGTATGCCTACGGGACGCTGTCGGTCGAAGCGGGAACTCACCGGCTCGTACGCATCAGTCCTTTTGACAATCAGGGGCGCCGCCAGACTTCGTTTGCCGCAGTCGAGGTCATACCTCTCATTGAGCAAACCGACCACATCGACGTTCCCGAGGCCGATATCCGCGTCGACGTCTTCCGATCGTCCGGCCCGGGCGGCCAGTCGGTCAACACCACGGATTCGGCCGTTCGCATCACCCATCTGCCCACGGGAATCGTCGTCTCGATGCAGGACGAAAAGTCACAGATGCAAAATAGGGCCGCTGCGATGCGGGTGCTCCAGTCGCGGCTTCTGCTTCTCAAGCAAGAGGAAGAGGCCCGTGAGAAGAAAGAGCTGGCGGGCGACATCAAGGCATCGTGGGGTGACCAGCTGCGCTCCTATGTTCTTCAGCCCTA
>CAUSGP010000031.1:0-12909 GCA_963531075.1 uncultured Actinomycetaceae bacterium
GGAGACTTCGCGTTCGGGTCCGTTTTGGAGACTTCGCGTTCGGGTCCGTCTTGGAGACCAGACCCCTGCCCGTTCGCCGAACGGGGATGTTCTTCACGTGATTGCTAAGTAAAATTGCCAGCATGTTCACGTACCAGTCCCTGGTTTTCAAAGTTCACGGGGCTTCCCACGAATTGCTCAATGAGCGCGCAACCGTGGAAGAGACGCTCAGATCGCTGGCGAAACATGCTGGTCTTCACATCGTCGACTCGGTCACCCATCTATTCTCCCCTCAGGGCATAAGCACCGCTCTGCTTCTGTCCGAATCCCACGTTGCCATGCACACATGGCCGGAGGAGGGCGGAGGCTACATCACTCTCACCACATGCAAACCTGTGGACGAGCAGAATGCAGAACAAATGGAAGAAGCGATTCGGACGGCGTTTCACGCAACAAAAGTCACTAGGAAAACGGTGAATGTCTGATGTTGAAGAAAAAGGTACGGCTGGGCCTCAATGAGAAACTGACGGGTTCGCAGGGCGCTTACACGGTCAGAGGAAACCTGAGTCTCAGAGCGTGGGATCGCGTGGACAATCGCTACTACGACTGGGAAGAGTGGGAACTGATCTCCTTCCACAAGGGAGACATCTGGCTCGAATGCGACCACTTCAATCGCGAGATCTCCCTCTATGAGCCGATCGGCATGCCTGAGGAGCTTCCCAATCCCGAGACGCTCACCGTCGGCGAACGGATCCGCGTCACGCTCCCCGACGGTTCCAGCGTCCAGGCGAAGGTCGAAGAGGCGGCCGTCGCCGAAGTCACGGACACGGAGGGGACGACGCGCTACGACGTCCATGCGGGCGACAAAATCGCTTACGCGGTGCTCAGATACCACGGCGACAACGGCGTCATGGGGCAACTGAACATTGAGACATACAACGGCGCCGAGCTTGCCTGCTACACGAAAACCATCCTGAGCGAGGAGAGCCAAATTCTTCTCTTCGGCAAGAGGCTCCTGCCGCGCTCGGGCAAATACTCCGGCATGCGCGGCGTCGTCGCTATGATCTTCGCGGTCATAGCCGTCGTTGTCATCGTCAGCTTCATCGCTTCGAAGGCGACCGAAGACGAGACTGACGGCACTTACAGCCCCGAGACCGACACCGAAAGCACCTACCACCCAGGCGGCGGCTACTATCCCTATCACCGCCCCTTCTACAGGCCCAGGTACCGCAACAACAACGACGGCGGATACCGCCCGCGCAGCGTCTACGGCGGAGGAGGCGGCGGCATAGGGAAATAATTCGCCGGCCTCTTTTCCACATATGGGCCTTAACATCCGTCTGTTTTCCACACGGGGCCTTAACATCCGTCTGCAGCCTCTTTTGCGCACTCGCACCCTAGTGCACACGAAAGGAAACCATGTTCTCATCCGTGATTCTCGCTGACACCGTTCTTCACGACGTCGACACTTTCGGCTTCAGCTGGGCCTCGATACTCAGCACGATCATCTACGCCGTTCTCGGCTTCGCACTGCTCGTCCTCTTCGCGGTCCTCACCAACTTCTTGTTCAAACTCGACATTCGCAAAGAACTAGTCAAAGACGACAACGTCGGCATGGGAGTGGCAATTGCGGGGCTTGCGATAGCCACGGCGATCATCATCGCGGCCACGATCATCAGCTGATGCCAGGTTCGAAAACGTCCCGCGCCGAGAACACTACCCTCTTCGCAGCCGCGTTGCTCGTCGCCATCGGCGGTTTGGTTTATGAGCTGATCCTGGGGACGACGGCGTCGTACCTCATCGGAGACTCGATCACCAGCTTCAGCCTCGCGACTGGCATCACCCTTTTCGGGATGGGCATTGGCTCGCTGCTGGTCAAATACATCCACTGGCGGCCTTCCACCAGTTTCGCGGTCAACGAGATCGCATTGGGGTTCATCGGCGGAAATTCGGTCCTCATTCTTCACCTGGCTTTCACGTTCACCAAACTGCACTGGGCAGCCTTTTCCGCCATGAGCCTGGTGATCGGCATCCTCATCGGCCTGGAAATACCCCTGCTGGTGAAAATGTTCGCCGCCTTCGGCCGAAAGTCATCCGTCGAACTGCTGAGCAAGGTGCTGGCCATCGACTATTTCGGGGCCCTCGTGGCTTCGCTTGTCTTTCCCCTGCTTCTGCTTCCCCAGCTGGGGCTCATGCGCAGCGCTTACCTCGTTGCCACCCTCAACATCGCCGTTGCCGTCGCCATCCTCTTCCGACTGAAAAGCTCAAAGAGGCTTCTCGCTTCAAGCATCGCCGTCGCCATCACGCTTCTGGGGATGTTCGCCGGCGCAAGCTACTTCGAGAAGGCCATCGACGCCGAGGCCTACCGCGACCCCGTCCTCGTTTACGAGCAGTCTCCCTACCAGAAGATCGTCGTCACGAAATACGGCGAGGATCTGCGCCTTTACCTCAATCGTCAGCTGCAATTTTCCAGCCTCGACGAGGTCCGCTACCACGAGACCTTGGCGGCCAGCGCATTGACATCCGTCAAGGACCCGCGCAATGTGCTCGTGCTCGGCGGAGGCGACGGGCTCTTGGCGCGCGAGCTTCTCAAGTATCCCAGCGTCAGGCGAATCACGCTCGTCGATATCGACGCGAAAGTCACGGATCTTGCGAAAAACAACCATCTGCTTTCGGACGTCAACAAAGGTTCGCTGAGCAGCCCGCGCGTACGAGTGATCAACACCGACGCCTTTCGCTTCGTCAACGACGCGAACGGCACGTACGACGCCGTGCTCATTGACCTCGTCGATCCCTCAAACGAACGGATGGCCAAGCTCTACTCGAAACAGTTCTACCGTTCAGTCTCCAAAAAGCTGAGCCCCAAAGGGGTCATGGTCACTCAGGCGACGTCGTCTTTCTTCAGCCCGCACGCATTTCACATCGTGGCCAACACGGTCCGCGCGGGCCAGCCCGGCTATGCCGTCTTCCCTTTCTCGCACAACATCCCTTCCTTCGGCGAGTGGGGCTTTGTTCTGTCGACGAAAAATCCGAGCGCGCTCATCAAGCAGCCCTTGGCTCCGGGGACCACCTACCAGAACAAGGATTTGCTCAACTTCATGATCCGCACGCAGCCGCCAAAAGTTCCGAAAACCGAGGTTTCAACCCTGCTCGAGCCGAAAATAATCGATGCCTACGAGTCCGACATGCGGCAGTGGCGTTATTACTAAACGTTGGCTGCCGGCTGTAGTTTGCCAACTGTCGTCCGCCGGCTGCCGCCGGCTGCCACCGCCTTCCCGCTCTTCGACTACTCCAACTAAAACGGCAAGCTCACGCTGTTGGGTTGGCGGTTCCCACTGTTGTGTTGGAACTCGCGCTGTTTGCAGGCATTCCCCGGCCGGTCGGCTAAACTTTTGTCGACAGCGGCGACGACGGCGCTTTTCGAACGAGGCCGCGTCCGATGTCGCAGCTGCGCGGCTATCAGGATGCGGTGGCTATCGAGGCTGTCAGGCCGTGGCGGTCCACCCAACGCAAGCGTCCTGCAGGCCGCCAACGCACTCGCGCTGTTGCATCTACACGCACCTGAGCGCCGTGGCATCTACACGACAGGAGAGATATGGACATCGCGGTCATCGGCTCAAACAACGTCGATCTCATCACCTACATCAACCGAATGCCTCGCGAGGGCGAGACACTCGAAGCGCCGAAGTTCCAGATGGGCTGCGGAGGGAAGGGGGCAAACCAGGCGATTGCGGCCGCGCGGCTCGGTTCGAGCGTGCTCATGCTCACCAGAGTCGGCAACGACGTGTTCGCGGAAAACACCATCGCGAATTTCGCCGCAAACGGCGTGGACACCGCACACGTGCTGAGAACCGAAGCCTCCTCTGGCGTCGCACCGATTTTCGTGGACCCCGAAGGGCGCAACTCGATCCTTATCGTCAAGGGCGCAAACGGTCTCCTTTCGCCCGAAGACGTCGCCGACGCCGCCGAGGACCTCGCCAAAACCAAACTCATCGTGCTCCAACTCGAAATACCGCTCGAAACGGTCTATGCGGCGATCGAATTCGGCAACGCGCGAGGGATACCGGTTCTCCTCAACCCCGCCCCCGCGCATCCAGAGCTGGACCTTTCCCGCATCAAGGGGTGTGACTACTTCATGCCAAACGAGTCGGAGCTGGCGCTGCTAACCGGCATGCCGGTAGAGACCCTAGAACAGGCAGAATTGGCGGCGCGCAGCCTGCTCGCAGCCGGAATCCGCAACATCGTGGTCACGCTGGGCTCGCGCGGAGCCCTGTGGATCAACAAATCACAGACGAAACGCATTCCCGCCGCACCCGTCGCCGCCGTCGACACCACGGGCGCCGGCGACGCTTTCATCGGCTGCTTTAGCCACTGCCTAGTCTCCGGCGATGACCTGTCTGGCGGCGAGCTGGCAACACTCGGCGGCGGCTCGGCAATCTCCGGCGACGATTCGTCCGGCGGCAATCTGACAGCCCCCGGCAACGTCGAATCGGCACTGGCGACCGCTTGCCGTTACGCAGCCGACTCCGTGACGAGGCTAGGAACCCAAACCTCGTATGCCACCCGCGAAGAATTCATGGCAAAAACTGACTGAGCCAAACTCACGTTAAAACAATACCTGTTCACTCACCAAACACGCGTTAAAAGGCCGGGGGCTTATTGCCCCCGGACTTGCGGATCCTCCGGCGAGAACCAGTGCCTCGCCGAATGAAAGAGCGCAAACAGTACGATTTTGTGCGCCCTGCTCTATGCCGTCACGGCCTTTGCTCTGCCCCGGACTTTATGCCGCCGCGGAAGATTGCTCACCGCAAATTGCGGCATGTAGGCCAGTCCGCGCCATGGTCGCTCAGCCGTTGTGGGCAGCTGACCTCAGCATCCAGGCTTGCTTCTCCAGACCCGTGGCGATGCCAATAAGCAGATCGTTGCTCAGGTGGTCAACATCGTCGACCGGGTCCAGAGTTGCCTTAATCCGGTCGGAAACCGTCATAAGCAGCTCCTCGAACTGCGAGTAAACCTCGTCCACGCTGAGAGCACCGGCGTCGAACTGCTTGAGGCCTGATGCGGTTGCAACGGTCGCAGCGCGGGCGTCGGGAGCTCCACCGAGGGCAGCAAGGCGCTCAGCGACATCGTCGGAAGCCGTGCGGACCTCATCGACGATTTCATCGAGTTGCAGATGCAGCGCGCGGAAACGCGAGCCCTTGATGTTCCAATGTGCCTGCTTGCCCAACAGGCTGAGGTCGGTCAAATCGACAAGGGCCTGCTGAAGCGCCTTCTCAACGACGGGAGAAAGCTGCTGCTTAGTCATATTCGCTCTCTTTCCGCGAGCACGAGATTCGCGCTCACTTCTTAAACTTGAATGATTCTAGTTTATTTTAATTTGGGCAGTTGCGTCCACCGCGACATCAGGCTATCGCATCACACCGACGCCTTTTGAGACCGCGCCGTGTTCGCATTTCCTTGGGACGTGCACCCGAAGGGGCTTTACACATAGACGCCTAAGCACAGCCCGAACATTCGGAACCAATTGGCCCAGCCATTTTCCCCGCTAGAGAACTCGACATTCCCCTAGCGTGCAACAACTGCGCCCCCAAGCGTAGCGGCGCCCCAAACGGACGGCCGTGGGCCCCGGCGATCACCGCCGGAGCCCGTCCCACAGCGGTCCTCGGCATTTCTGCCGCGCCGCGATGTGCAGCTGCGGCAACATTCGTCTGCTGCGCTGCACCGTCGCATTTGGGGAACGTTTGCCCGCCAGCAAGAACCCGCGATTATAGATCCGCGATCTCCGCCGAAACGAACCAGGCAGCCTGATATGGCGCGAAATCGATGCGAGGAAGCCTGAGATCCCAGTCGTAACCGCCTAGGAGCTCTTGAGCGTCGAAACCCAGCCGCCGGGCGAGAACATCGTGGCGCAAGGAAACCGTTTCGCCGGTGAAGTTGTAGACCTGAACCATCGTCCCCAAGGGGTGATCCCTTTCGAGCACCAGCAATCGGTGCTCGGGGCTTTCCACCGGCATCGAGGGAACCGAAGCGTGCAATTGGGTGGTAGCCGCACGCACCGCCAGAATGTGGCGCAACGCGGCATTGACCCGACCGGCAGGACTTTCGACGTCGGTTTGCACCCGTTCGACGAGGTCCCAGTCCATGAACGGCCGGTGCGCCCACCTATTGTCCTCGGCGTGCGCGGGATCGTCCAGGTACGACATATCGTTGAACAATCCCAATTCGTCGCCCATATACAGCAGAGGAACGCCGCCGTACCCGCAGACAACGGCATACATCAGCGCGATGCGTTTGACCGCCAGATCGATCGCATCGGCGTCGTTCTCCTCAACGGCCTTCTCCAGCCCGGCGAGGCTCGCACACGAGCCCGAGATCCTGCGGTCGCCCGTCACACGGTTTTCTTGGAACACCAGCCCCCGGGAAAAGGACCCCGGATACCGCCCGGAGTAGAAATCCGAGAGGTAGGCGCGGTGGCCGAAGCCGGTCACGCCGACCATTTCGGCATCGTGGTCGGAAATGGCCCACCCAATATCGTCATGGCACCTGACGTAGGTCGCCCATGTCGCCGTCGTCGGCTTATTTGGCATTTCAGCAAGGGCGACCTGGGCCATCTCCGCCCCGCCCGTGGCGATCGAGTTCCACAGCTGAACCATGAGCTCGTTGTGATAAGCCATGTCCGAGACCAAACCATGGTGCTGGCGCACACCTAGGTAGGGCATGAGATCTTCGGGCGCGACGATGGCCTCGGCCTTGAACGCCACGGCCGGGGCGGCCACGCGCAGGCACCCCCGAAGCACCTGCGTCACGTCGTGGACTTCCGGCTGATTCTGACAGTTGGTTCCGAGCCTCTTCCAGATGAACGCGATGGCATCCAAACGGAAGACGTCCACGCCCTTGTTGGCCAGCCAACAAATAAGTTCGACGAACTCGTAGAGCACATCGGGGTTGGCCCAGTTCAAATCCCACTGGTACTCGTTGAAGGTAGTCCACACCCACGCATTCGCCTCGGCGTTCCAGGTGAAGTTGCCGGGTGCGAAATCTGGGAAGATCTCCGGGAGCGTCGTTTCGAACTCGTCGGGCATCTTCCGGTCGGGGAACAGGAGGAAGTAGTCCCGATACTTCGGATCCCCCTCCCGAGCTTTGTCCGCCCACTCATGTTCCTTCGCGACGTGGTTGAGAACAAGGTCCATCTCGAGGGAGATCCCATTTTCCCTCAAGGTAGCGGTGAGGGCTTCTAGGTCCTCCATCGTTCCGAGATCCGGTCTGACCTGACGGTAGTCCTGGACCGCATACCCGCCGTCGTTTGCGCCTTCGCGGGGTTTGAGGAACGGCATGATGTGCAGGTACGTCACGCCCAGCCCCTTGAGGTAGTCGACATGCTCGCCGACACCGCGAAGATTCCCTGCGAATCGATCCGCATAAGCTACGTAACCGATCATCTCGGGTTGCTGAAGCCAATCGGGACGCAAAATGCGCTCCTCGTCCAGCTCCCGAAGCTCGGACGGACGCTCCGCCATCGCATCCTTGATGATCTTGGTGAGCCTGGATTCGACCTCCGTCTCCCGACCCGGATACACCTTGGCCAAAGCGGTGCGGATCTGTGGAGCGTAACGTTTCCAGCGCAGGTTGAAATCGCGCTCCGTTTCCGCGTCAAGGGCCATGTCAGTTCCCTTCAGCCACGTTGGGCTCTTCAATGCCCTCAGGCGGGCGGACGATGAGCACGTCCCTGTGCGCTCGCCGAACGACGTCGGATGCGACGTTGCCCAGCAAACGCCCGACGATCGACGTGTCGCGAATGGCGCCGAGCACGAGGGCGTCGACCTCGTATTGCTTGGCCGCCTCGAGAAGCGCCTTCGCCGGCTCGCCATCAACCAGAAGCGCTGCGGCCACACGGACCCCAGCGCTCTCAACGATGTCCACCGCTTGCTCAAGGGCCTGGGTCGCCGCGGTGACACCGGGCACCTGCCCCATGGTCGCGTACTTGGTAGCCGCCAGTTCCGGGGAGCTAGCGGCCTCGCGCGAACTAATGGCCGTGTACGCGCAGACAATTACGACGTCCGCGTCATTTGAAGCGGCCATACTGGCGGCTCTCTCCACGGTGGGCACGGCAAGGGAACTCCCATCCGTCCCGACAAGGATTCGCCTATATTGGCTGACGTTCTCCGTCATCTCACTCACTTGCCTTTCTTGAAATTGCCGGCCACTTTCGGCGGGGCGGAAACGTCGTCCATGTCGCGGATGGTTGGAGGCTCGTTTATCCACGTCATCGCAAGGGCGCCCAATCCCATGAGAACGCCGGTGAACATGAGCGCGTTCGTCGGATTGTTGTCCAAGAAGACGTCATAGATCCACCCGAAGGTCACGGTCTCCAGCAGCTGTGGCAGCACGATCATCATGTTGAGGATGCCCATGTATACGCCGTACCTGTTGGACGGAACCATGCGGACGGCCATGATGTATGGCACTCCCATAAGCGAGGCCCACGCGATGCCGAAGCCGATCATCGGCAAGAAGACCAGGTACCTGTCGTTGATGTGAGGAAGCATGAGCAGCGAGACCATGGCGCACAAAAGAGTGGTGGTATGCACCCATTTCGCACCGTACTTCTTGGCCAAGGCCACGAGGCTGAAGGCGACCATGAAGGTGACGACGTTGTATGAGGCGTTCAGCAGGCCAGTCCACGTCGTCGCTTCTTTATAAAGTTCCGATTTTGTGTTGGTCGTGCCGAACACCGACTTGGCGACCGCCGGCGTGACGAATTGCCAGTAGACGAACATGCCGTACCACTGGAACAGGTAGACGAGACCGAGCTTGCGCAGCTCTTTCGGCATTTCGATGATGGCCCTGATAATTTCCTTTATCGTGCCAAGGCGTTCGGCGTTGTTCTTTTCCTCGCGCATGCGCGCGAGCTCTTCGGGCGTGGGGGGAATCTCTTTGGTAGACAGAATGGAAGCCAAAACGGTGGCGATGGAACAGACCGAGCCGAGCATGAAAGCCCCGAAGGCGTAGTACGGCAGACCGGAGCCAGCCACGCCTTTCCAGACGCTTTCGAAGAGGAACATCGAGGCGTTGGCGAGAGTGATTCCCAGACCGGCGAAGAAGGACTGCGCGAGGAATCCCTTTGCCGTCTGGCTGGGAGGCAGCCGATCGGCGATGAAGGCGCGATACGGCTCCATGGCCGTGTTATTCGAGGCGTCGAGCAGCCACAGGAGCAGCACGGCCATCCACACCGCCGAAACAAAGGGGAAGAGGAAGAGGCAGATCGAACAGCCGATGGCGCCGATAAGGAAGTAGGGCTTTCGCCTTCCCCATTTCTCGCTCCACGTTCTGTCCGACATCGCCCCGATGATCGGCTGTATGAGAAGACCGGTGATGGGACCGGCCATGTTGAGGATCGGAAGTTCCGATTCTTTGGCGCCGAGCATGCTGTAGATCGGATTGATCGCGGTCTGCTGCATTCCGAAGGAATACTGGATGCCGAAGAAGCCGAGATTCATGAGGAGAATCTGCCTCATGTTCATCATCGGCTTGTGCCGAATGAGTGTCGTATTTTGCTGACTCATGAGATTCCGTCCTCTAAGGAGACGGCAGTGCCGTCGATGTATGCCTGGAGTCTGTCGAGAATCGATTCCCACACCTTGGAGTAATCAAGCGCAGCCTGAGAATCGTACGGGCCCTGGACGACCCTCAAAAGGGTCTTCCCGTGCCCCTGCCTCGAAAACTCAACGCGAAGCTCAACCGGCTTAGAAGGGTCGATCCCCTCGATTCCGGTGATCCGCTGCTGAGTAACGAGAACGTCCGGGTAGAAGACCTCGGTGTAAATTCCATCGACCACCCACGCTTTCGCCGGGTCGTCGTCACGGACCTTAGTGTGACGGAGGCGCCCACCGAGCCGCGGATCGAGTTCGACCGATTCCGGCACGACGCGCCAGCCATCGGGTGCGAACCATTGCGCGAGTGCTTTTGGCTCGGTGAAAGCCCTGAACAAAACGTTGCGCGGCACTTCGAAGATCCGCTCAACTTCAAGGACTGTATCGGGTTCCATAATCGATTCCCCTAGTGCAATCGGACGGACATCGCCGTAGGTGTCCACAAATGAACTCCTTCCGCGCGACCGTCAGATTGACGCCTTCCCGAGAACGGACGAAGGATGAATCTGACAACCGTGCGGCGGCGCCAGCCTACAGCCGCTCTCCGTCCGATTCGCCACACGTCTCACATGGGGGACACTCGCAATCGCCCGGAATTGCGCGAATTTCGAAGAATCCCACTGAAAAGCACACCAAAGCCGAGAATGTGCGTTGCATCTCATGGGCTGCAGTGCGAGGACCTATGTCCTGGTTTTGTAGGACGGTCGGGCAGCGCACCAGGCGATATAGCCAGGTACTGCACTTGGCAGCGTGGCCGGGCAATTGGCGGCACGACCGGGTGGCGCCGTCGGAGCGGCACTCAAGAGGGCAAACGCGCCTGAACGCCGGACGCCGAGCAGGCATCAACGCCGCCGGAACGGCGCTGCACCACTACGCAATGTCGACCGCGAGCACCCGATGATCCGAGACGACCAGTTGGTGGGCCGTCGCCTCGCCTTCGGCCCGAAAGCCGATGCCGAGAATGTGGTCGATCTGCGAGCTCGGCTCGTGATCGGGATAGGTCAGCGCTTGAGCCAGGACCTCGTATTGCGTCTGTTTCTCGAGGTCTTCGAGACGCGTGTTGAGATCGCCCAGGACGATTCGAGGCGCATCGGGGATTCCGCGGCGCCGGGCCACCTTCGCCATAAAATCCTCGAGATGGCGCAATTGTTTTCGATTGTCCGGTTGCTTCGTCGTCAGATGAGTTGCGCCAACAATGACGGGAGCCGGCGTCGACAACACCGCGACGATTGCCATGCGCTGCTCTTCGACCCGAAAACGCCAGCCGAAGCGGCGATCGGACGCCCTCTTCACCGGGTTCCGCCACGACGGGAGCCTGACAGCCCTCAAATACTCGACGGGATAGACGGTTGCGAATGCGATGCCGTAGCCTCGCCTTGAACGCCTGAAGATTCTTGCCAAGACGTTGCTCGGTGCGCGCCGGCAGGCAGCGAAACGGCTGTGTTCCAATTCGGCACTCTGGGCAAAAGCCGCAAGGATCGATCTACTACGATCCTCGCGGACCTCCTGGAGGGCGAGCACATCGGGCTTCAGCCGCGCGAGCTCGGCCGCGGCCTCGCGCACCGCCTCGTCATTTGCCAATCCGTCTTCGACCAAAGCGCCGCTCCACGATCGGTTGGGGCGGCCGCTTTGAACGTTGAAACTCACGAGGCGCACGGCATCACTCCGAGGGTTCGAACGTCAGACTCACCGAGTTCATGCAATACCGTTGGCCCGTCGGCGTTTGAGGCGCATCCGGGAACACGTGTCCGAGGTGGGATCCGCAGGTGGCGCAGCGGACCTCCGTGCGAGGATAGCCCAGCTTGTAATCGACGTCGGTAACCACCGATTCGGTCGACGACGGATCGTAAAAACTGGGCCACCCGCAACCCGATTCGAATTTTGTCTCGGACCGGAACAGCTCCGAGCCACACCCCCGGCAGCTGTAGACGCCTTCCCGCTGCTCGTTCAAAAGCTCGCCTGTGAACGGCGCCTCCGTTCCCGCCTCACGCAGCACATGGTACTCGGCAGGGGCGAGAACCGCGCGCCATTCCTCGTCAGTTTGGGGCAAAAGAGGTTTCGTCATGCAACCATCGTGGCTTTCGGAGCTGTGGATGTCCACCGCTTCACCCTGGGCGGAATGCCTCCAATGCGGCAGTCACTGAGCTTTCATGTCGATCTTGGTCTCGGCGTCCACTCGCCTTTGGGCTTTGGGAGCCTCGCCGTCGTCGTCTCCCTCGGGCGAACTTTGCGCCTCTTCTTTCTTGCGGGCGGCCTCTTCGCGCTCGCGCATGACCTCCTCCCCCGGCCCGGCGAAGTCTTTGGCGCGCTTTTCCGCTCCGGCCGATCCGGTGAATATCGAAGCCTCGTACCCAGTTTCTGTCAGCGGCGACGGCGCGGTCACCGGGCTCGGCTCGCGTTCGGCCAGCGGCACACGCACCACCGGGGGCGACGCCGGGAACACCCTGGTCCCCGTCGGCCCCCCGTCCTCATGCCGCCTCTTGCCATGGGCGCCGGCGGGTCGGAAAGTCGGACGGTCGCCGCTTTTGCCCGCGGACGGTTTTGTGACGTCGTCCCTGGCGGAGCGTGCGGCTCCTGCCCTGCCGGAGGTTGCGATATCCGGCCTGCCGGAATTCGGAGCATCTGGCCGACCCGCCGGAAGGATGACTTCGGCCTGCGCCTCCTCGCCCTCGAGAAGCGGATCGGGCGGATTGACGAAACTGCGGCCGTGCGGCACGGCGTCCGGGGCGTTCGCCTGTATCCAACGGACGAGCTGCTCACGCACGAAGAACTTCAAATCGATAAGATTCGACGGCGTCGCGGCAGAGACAAGAGCCGAAACCTGTATCGACGTCCCCTCGGCGGCGCGAACCTGAATGATTCCCGTATTGCCGTCCCACAGGGTGGTTTCCTTGAGGATTCTGTCGAGTTCGGCGCGCATCGCCGGGATGGAAACGCTCCAATCGAGCAGCAAATCCACGTATCCAAGCATCTCGGGCGCCCGTCGCGTCCAGTTCTCGAACGTCTTGGTGGTCAATTCCTTGGACGGCACGATGAGCCTGCGTCCGTCCCACACCTTCAGGACGACGTAGCTGAGGGTGATGTCTTCGACCTTCGCGTACTGCTCATTCCAGATGACGATGTCGCCCATGCGAATCGAGTCGGAGAAAGCCAGCTGCAATCCGGCAAACAAATTGCCCAAAGTGGACTGTGCCGCGAGACCGGCGACGACCGAAATGACGCCCGCCGAAGCGAAAACCGACGCACCGAAGGCCCTCGCCAGCGGAAAGGTCATAAGTAT
>CAUSGP010000032.1:0-12554 GCA_963531075.1 uncultured Actinomycetaceae bacterium
GCTTGAGGATATTGTTCGAGGAGAGCATGAGGATACGGGCCTCGGCCTGGGCCTCCACGGACAGCGGCAGGTGGACGGCCATCTGGTCGCCGTCGAAGTCGGCGTTGAAAGCCGTGCACACCAGCGGGTGCAGCCGAATCGCCTTGCCTTCGATGAGCTGCGGCTCGAAGGCTTGGATACCGAGGCGGTGGAGGGTGGGGGCGCGATTGAGCAGAACCGGGTGCTCCTTGATGACCTCTTCGAGCACGTCCCACACCTCCGGCCGTTGCCTGTCGATGAGACGCTTGGCTGCCTTGACATTCTTGGCGACGTCGAGATCGACCAACCGCTTTTGAACGAAGGGCTTGAATAGCTCGAGGGCCATGATCGTCGGCAGACCGCACTGATGCAGCTTGAGATCCGGACCGACGACGATAACCGAACGACCCGAGTAGTCTACGCGCTTGCCCAGAAGATTCTGACGGAAGCGGCCCTGCTTGCCCTTGAGCATGTCGGAAAGCGACTTAAGCGGACGGTTGCCGGCCCCCTGGACGGGGCGTCCGCGGCGGCCGTTGTCGAACAGCGCGTCGACAGCCTCCTGAAGCATGCGCTTCTCGTTGTTGACCATGATTTCGGGCGCACCGAGGTCGAGCATGCGCTTGAGCCGGTTGTTGCGGTTGATGACGCGACGGTAGAGATCGTTGAGATCCGACGTGGCGAAACGCCCACCGTCAAGCTGAACCATCGGGCGAAGATCCGGCGGGATAACCGGCAACGCATCAAGAACCATGGCCGTGGGCTTTGTACCCGAATGCAAGAAGGCGTTGACCACTTTGATGCGCTTGAGCGCACGGGCCTTGCGCTGGGCGGTCCCGTTCTCGATCGCTTCGACGAGCTGGTCGCGTTCGGCTTCCAGATCGAAGGTCTCCAGGCGACGCTTGATGGCCTCCGCCCCGCGAAAGGCCTCGAAATAGTCGGAGTAGCGAGATTCCAGCTCGCGGTAGAGATCCTCATCGCCCTCAAGGTCGCCCACTTTGAGTTTGGAAAAACGCTCCCATACGGCGTCGAGGCGGAGCACGTCGTTTTCCGCCCGCTTGCGAATGCGACCGAGATCGGCCTCGCCTGCCCGCTTGATGCGAGCTTTGGCCTCAGGTTTGAGATCTCCCTGTTCAGCCTCGAGAAGGTCGGCTTCCAGCTTCTTCTGCCGGGCGTCGAGATCCACGGCAAGAGCCTTTTCGATGGCGGAACGCTCGAGCTCGTACTCGGATTGCAGGGAAGGAAGATCCTCGCGACGGGCTTGCTCGTCCACAGACGTCACCATATAGGCGGCGAAGTAGATGACCTTCTCAAGATCCTTGGGGGCAATGTCGAGAAGGTATCCCAGACGGGAGGGAACGCCCTTGAAGTACCAAATGTGGGTGACGGGAGCCGCCAGTTCGATGTGGCCCATACGCTCGCGGCGCACCTTCGAACGGGTGACTTCCACACCGCAGCGCTCGCAGACGATTCCCTTGAACCGGGGGCGCTTGTACTTGCCGCACGCGCATTCCCAATCGCGCGTGGGGCCGAAGATGCGCTCGCAGAACAGCCCGTCGCGTTCAGGCTTGAGAGTGCGATAGTTGATGGTCTCGGGCTTCTTGACCTCGCCGTGAGACCAGGTGCGAACATCGTCCGAGGTCGCAAGCGAGATGTGTAGCTGGTCGAAACGATTGACGTCGAGCAAAATTCCTACTTCCTAATGAAGCACCAATATGTGGCAGCGGGCTGACGGGAAAGGCCGGGCCGGCGCTTGGCCCGGCCTTCGATCAAAGGTCAGCGCCGGAGGTGAGGTCCTCCAGGCCGGTCGGCATGGCAACCGGCTCGAGGGGCTGGAACTGGTCTTCCTCCGTGTCCTGGAGATTGATGGCCTGGCCCGCCGCGTCAAGAGCCTCGACGTTCAGGCACAGGGAACGCATCTCCTGGATGAGAACCTTGAAGGACTCGGGAATGCCGGCTTCGGGAACGTTATCGCCCTTGACGATGGCTTCGTAGACTTTGACGCGTCCGACGGTGTCGTCGGATTTGATCGTCAGCATTTCCTGCAGGGTGTGGGAGGCGCCGTAGGCTTCGAGGGCCCACACCTCCATCTCGCCGAAACGCTGTCCGCCGAACTGCGCCTTGCCGCCCAGCGGCTGCTGCGTGACCATCGAGTACGGACCGGTCGAGCGGGCGTGGATCTTATCGTCCACGAGGTGGTGCAACTTGAGCATGTACATGTAGCCCACGGAGATCGGCTCGGGGAAAGGCTCGCCCGAGCGACCGTCGAACAGCCGCGCCTTGCCCTCCGCGTTGACGAGGACGTCGCCGTCGCGATTGGGCATGGTCGAACTGAGCAGGCCGGCGAGCTCATCACCGCGAACGCCGTCAAAGACCGGAGTCGCCACATGTTGACCGGGCTTGCCCTGGACCGTGGCTTCGGGCAGGCGCTTGGCCCACTTCTCCCCTGCCTCGCGCGCCGCCGTGGCGTCCCATCCCTGGCTGGCAATCCAGCCGAGATGGAGCTCGTAGACCTGGCCAAGATTCATTCGACCGGGCACGCCCAGGGGGTTGAGGATAATGTCGACCGGCGTTCCATCCTCCATGAACGGCATGTCCTCGACCGGAAGAATTCGCGAGATGACGCCTTTGTTTCCGTGGCGTCCCGCCATCTTGTCACCGATGGTGATCTTGCGTCGCTGGGCGATGTAAACGCGAACGGTCTCGTTGACGTCGGAGGCGAGCTCGTCATTGTTGTCCTTCGTGAACTGGCGGACGCCAATGACGATTCCCGACTCTCCGTGAGGAACCCGCAGCGACGTGTCGCGGACCTCCTTGGCCTTCTCGCCGAAGATCGCGCGAAGCAGCCTTTCCTCGCTGGTCAGCTCGGTTTCGCCCTTGGGCGTGATCTTGCCGACCAGGATATCGCCCGCCTGCACCTCGGCACCGATGCGGATGATCCCATGCTCGTCCAACTGGGCGAGCATCTCATCCGAAACATTCGGGATGTCGCGGGTGATCTCTTCCGGCCCCAGCTTCGTGTCACGCGCGTCGACCTCGTGTTCCTCGATATGGATCGAGGTCAGCAGATCCTCCTTGACGCAGCGTTCGGAAAGGATGATCGCATCCTCGTAGTTGAAACCGTTCCACGTCATGAATGCAACGAGGAGGTTCTGGCCGAGAGCCAGTTCGCCGCCTTCCGTGGCCGGCCCGTCCGCGATGAGCGACCCTTTTTCCAATCTGTCGCCGGGGCTCACCACGACCTGCTGGTTAGTGCAGTTGCCCGGGTTGGAGCGGTCAAATTTCGTCAACTTGTACGTCACGTGGCGTCCGTTGTCCTGCTCGACGACGACGGAATCCGCATCGACCTCCAGAACGACTCCCGCCTCTTTGGCCACGGTGACGTCGCCGGCGTCCACAGCCGAGCGCATCTCCATGCCGGTGCCCACGTACGGAGCGACGGGGCGGATAAGCGGAACGGCCTGACGCTGCATGTTGGCGCCCATGAGGGCGCGGTTGGCGTCGTCGTGCTCCAGGAAGGGAATCATGGCGGTTCCCACCGAGCACATCTGGCGCGCCGAGACGTCCATGAAGTCGATCTCATCGACGGGGACCAAAGCGGGCTCGCCGCCGGGCATACGGCACAGGGCCTCTGCATCGACGAAGCGATTGTTCTCGTCGAGCGGCACCTCTGCCTGGGCGATGACCGCCCTGTCCTCGTCGTCGGCCTGAAGGTAGACGATCTCGTCCGTCACCACTCCGTTGTCCACGACGCGATACGGAGTCTCGATGAAACCGAAGGAGTTGATACGAGCGAAAGATGCGAGAGATCCGATGAGACCGATGTTCGGGCCTTCGGGCGTTTCGATCGGGCACATGCGGCCGTAATGGGAGGAGTGGACGTCGCGAACTTCCATGCCCGCGCGATCGCGGGAAAGACCGCCGGGGCCCAGAGCCGAGAGGCGGCGCTTGTGGGTCAGGCCCGCAAGCGGGTTGTTCTGATCCATGAACTGCGAAAGCTGCGAAGTTCCGAAGAACTCCTTGATGGCCGCGACGATCGGACGAATGTTGATGAGCGAAGACGGCGTGATGGCCTCCGCCTCCTGCGTCGTCATACGCTCACGAACCATGCGATCCAAACGCGAAAGCCCGGTGCGAACCTGGTTCTGGATGAGTTCGCCGACGGCGCGAATACGACGGTTGCCGAAGTGATCGATGTCATCCGTCTCGATTTCCACTTCGCTGCCGCCCTCGCCGCACACGACCTTCTCATGCCCGGCGTGAAGCGCCAAAAGATAGCGCAGCACGGCCGTAATATCGGAGATGCCGAGTTGGCGCGATTCGTTCGCCGGATCCAACCCGAGCTTCTTGTTGAGCTTGAAACGGCCGACCTTCGCCGTGTCGTAACGCTTCGTATTGAAGTAGAAGTTGTTGAGCAGTGCGCGGCCCGCTTCGGCCGTGGGCGGCTCCCCGGGGCGAAGCTTGCGGTAGAGGTCGGTCAGAGCCTCCTCCTGTGTATGCACCGTATCCTTCTCGAGCGTCTCGATGAGGGCAGGGAAATCGCTAAAAGTGTCGCGGATCTCCGCTTCGCTCATGCCCAATGCCTTGAGGAATACGGTCACCGACTGCTTGCGCTTGCGGTCCACGCGCACACCCACGGCGTCGCGCTTGTCGATCTCGAATTCGAGCCACGCACCGCGCGACGGAATGATCTTGACGTTGAAGACGTCCTTGTCGGACGTCTTGTCCGCAAGGCGCTCGTAGTAAACGCCCGGGGATCGCACGAGCTGAGAGACGACCACGCGCTCGGTGCCGTTGATGATGAAGGTTCCCCGCTCCGTCATGAGCGGGAAATCGCCGATAAAAGTAGTTTGACTCTTGATCTCGCCGGTCTCGTAATTCTGGAACTCGGCCGTCACGTACAGCGGAGCGGCGTACGTCAGATCGCGCTCACGGCATTCGGTGATGGAGTATTTGGGTTCCTCCAGGTGCGGGGAGGACAGCACGAGTCCCATGGTCTGGGCTGCGTTTTCAATCGGAGAAATTTCCTCGAAGATCTCCTCAAGGCCGGACTGGGAATCGGGATTCCGCGTGGTCCACTGCTCGGAGCCGACGAGCCAACCGAAGCTGTCGGTTTGCAGGCCTAGGAGATTCGGAAGCTGAAGGGGCTCGTGAATCTTGGCAAAGGAAACGCGGTCAACGACCGGCTTTCCATTGCGTGCGGAGAGCGAATAGGTGCGCGAAGCAGCCAAAGGGGGTTCCTTCCCTGACGTTGGTAAGGCGGTCGCATCCGCGTATTTCCAATAGTTTCCTAGCTTTTGGGCCCTCAGGACATACTGGTAGCTACACGAAGCAAATACCTACAATACACCGAGCGAAGAGCGCGCGCCACACAACACCCTGTGGAAGGCGTCACTGAACATCTATGTTCGCAAAAACTGTCCCACACCCTGACGCGATGCGCAAGTGCGACGCGGCCCGAGCCAACGATCGATGCCCTCATTGAAGCCCTCATTTCGGCCACGCCATCCACCCGACAATCGCCGCGAAAACCATGCTCGAGGCAAGCCTGACCAGGGTGTACCAACCTCGGGAGGGCGGACATGCCGGCACCTCTTTCCACCGGGTTCGGACACGGACGGCGGCGTAAACCGCCGGGCCGACATACAGCGCCATCGTCCATTCAGGAACGTAGGGAGACAGTCGCAACACGACAAAGAGCACTCCCCACGCTACGAGGTCCATCAACCGTATAGCGAGAGCCACACGGGATCTCACGCGATCGCCCGAAAGCACCGCAAAGACGGCGAAGGCCAAAGACGCCGCCAGGAGGATCGCCACGTTGGGCAGGGTGAGCGCGACGTCTCTCGCCGACGCCGATCTGACATGCCGGCTTTCTCCGGCGAGAAGATTGAACGCCAACGTCTCACCGTCCGCCGCGCCAGTATCCGCAAAGACGATCACCGCCTTACCCGCCTCGCGATCGACGGCCAGAATCGAGCTGAAATCGCTCGTGCTCCCGCTGCAGTAGGATATGGTGTGCCCGCGCACCTTTCTGGAGAGCCAAAGGTAGCCCATACGCGCGCTCGTCCCGTTGATTTGCCAGCGCTGCTTTTGCGCCGCGGCGCCTCCCGGCACCGAGCCGTCCAGTACTGCTCCGGCGTAACGGGCCATATCCGCGGGAGTCACGAAGGTCGCAATTCCAGAAGGAAGAAGCGCCTCGGCAGTCTCCGTCTGAACCCTGCGTCCGTTCGGCAGAGATCCGATAAACGCGTTGCCGGGAACGTCCCCGCGTGTTTTGGCAAAGGAAACGTTCGCCATCTCCAGCGGATTGAACAGGCGGGCTTTGACGTAGGCCTCCCAAGAGTCGAAGCTTGCCTCGTTCGCCAGCGCCGCTCCCAGAAGAGCCGAATCAAAATCGCTGAACTCGAATTCGCCGCGTCGATCGACCTTGGCGCTCTTGGCATACTCGAGCATCTGGGACGCAGTGGTGTGCGACAGAGATTCGCCAAATATCAGCTGATGCATGGTCTTCCACTCGATCATAGAGCCGAGGGAGAGTCCCCCGCGGTGAGAGGCCAACTCTTCGAGAGTCACGCCTCCGGCGTCGGTGCCTTTAAGCTCCGTCAGATAGTCGGCCAATCGATCCTTAGGGCCGACTTCGCCGCGGGCTATCGCGTCGGCGAACAGCTGCCCGGTGAAAGTCTCAGCGGCCTCGGATAACTTCATGGGGGTCGTTTCCGTTGGGATCCTGTCGCCGACGCCGCGGCCGATACTCGCGTTCTTCGTGCCTTCTGGAGTGATCTCGGTAATATGAAGGGCACGGTAGCCGCTCGTGTCACCTAGGTAGGAACGAACGCGCGCGGCGAGTTGCCTGTCTCCGGTGGTCGTATCGTCGACGTGAGGGGCCTTCGGGCCGAAAACGATGACCGCCGCGCATGCCAACGCCGCAACGGCGGCGGCGAAAAGCCTGCCCATGTAAAGTTCCTTGACGGCCGCGTGATCGTGCTTCCCCATTGGACACTCCATCTCTTTCCCTTCGGCGTGGTCGATGTTGCGACTTAGGCGTTGCCGATGCGCTGGCGCAGACCACCGGCACATGCAGCGCCGCATTCGTGCCGCTGCATGAACGACGGCACGAATGCGGCGCGCCGGGCGAAGCAAGCCCCTTCCGAGGCTCGCATTGCCGCTCGGGCGAGCCCATCGCTCACACTTACGAGACTACGGATCCGCGAGATCGCGGGCGATGGTGCCTTCTGGCGAGATTTTTCGGGGGAAAAGAGGAAAGCCAATGTCGGGCAGGCAGGGACTCGAGGGTCGGGACAGCCCGACCAACTCAAGAGGCCGGCCTGGCAGCTCAAGAGTCCGGCTCGACCGCCGGCCCGCCCCCGGCTTCCGCCGGTTCGCATTGCTCAGATTCCCCGCCCCACGCGCGAGCCATGTGCGCTAGAGTGGTCCCCACCACGTATGGAGCGGACACCGTCGTTCACGCCGACGACGCGCACTCTCCCTTCACTGCACACACCTCCCGGATGAGAGGCCATGCTGAGGCGACAGCCCCCTCAATCACCCCGGGCAAGTTTCTCAGATCAGGGCGTTGGGCCCGTCGGCAGAGCAGATGCGGAGGAAGAGTGTTCACGGCGCCGAGCGACTGCGACCGCGAACACATCGAATTTCCGATACGGAGCATTGATGGACACACGCATCGACCCGGCAAAAGTCACCCGACTCCTGGGCGACTGGCGTTCACCGGCTCTTCCCGATTACAAGGCTCTCGCACGCGCTTTAGGCGACCTCATTGACGGGGCCCGCCTTTCGGCGGCACGCATTCTTCCCAGCCAGCGCAGTCTTGCCACCGTGCTCGGCGTTGCCAGGGGAACTGTCGTGCGAGCGTACAGGATCCTCGACGAGTCCGGCCGCCTCATACCCAAGCGCGGGTCCGGCCATTATGTGACCCGGACCGAGTCGGCGTGCACCAACAACGACGGCGATTTTCTCTCATTCGCCGACCATCCGCCCGAGATCGATCTTTCATCCAGTGCGCTTCCAGGAGACGACGTCGTCGTCGAAGCGATGGGGTCAGCGGCCTCGATGCTCACGCCGGAGCGTTTGGCTTGCGCCGGATACGCGCCCTCGGGCATCGCCGAGCTGCGGGACCTCGTCGCACAAAAGTACACGAATGCGGGGTTCCCGACGTCGTCGAAGGAAATTCTCATCACCGCGGGCGCCCAACAGGCGGTATGGCTCGTCGCCCACGCGCTGACGGGGCCGGGCACGCTCACCACCGTCGAGGACCCCACCTACCCCGAGGCGCTCGATGCCTTTCGCGGCGCCGGAAGCAGGGTTCACGGCATTCCTCTCGCAAGGGGCCGCCTGGATCTCGAAGCTTTGAGTTCGAGCATCAGCCGGGCAGCGGTCCTCTACGTCCAAACTCCGATCCACAACCCAACCGGTTGCCATTATTCGGGCTCTCTTCGACGCCAGATCGGCGAAATCGTAGAAGGTCACCCAGCCGTTGTGGTGGACGATCACTCGCAAGCCGATCTCCCTTGGTTTCGTTCCTCTCCCCTTCCTGGCCTCGAATCCCATGTGGATCCGGGGCGTCTTCTCACGATCGGAACCCTGTCGAAATTGTTCTGGGGCGGGCTGCGCATCGGGTGGGTCCGTGGCCCATCGTCGCTCATCCGGCAGTTGAGTTCACTGAAGAGCACGGTCGATATGGGAGCGGCGATTCCCGACCAACTTGCCTCGCTGCTCCTGCTTCCTCGCAGCCAGGAGCAACTTCTCAAGCGAAAGGCCGACCTTTTCTCCAGGTACTGCGCGGCGGCCAAGATTCTGCGCGAGACGTTCCCCACCTGGGCCTGGGACCAACCGGCCGGAGGGACCGGGCTGTGGATCGATACGTCGGTCGACGCCGCCGCGTTGGCTCGTGTAGCCGCCCGCATAGGAATACGGATCGCTCCGGGCCGCATGTTCTCACAAACGGACGGTTGCACTCGCTGCCTTCGGCTCTCCGTCTGGCACGATGCCGAGACAATGCGTCGAGCTCTCACCGCGTTGCGACGCGAACAAGGAAAAAGGAAACGACGCTAGTACGGGGAAAGGGAAACGGTGCTTGCCCATGCCAGCATCGGGCACGGGCAAGCACCGGGCATGAGAATGGGGTCCGGCTAGCCGGACCCCATTCTCATGAGCATATTCGCGTCGGCATGAGCGTGTCAGACGCTCGTACCGATTCACACTTGGCTGACTACTGCCCGCAAGCCTTCGCGCGGCTTGCGAGCGACTGCATCACTTGACGGTGACGGAAGCGCCAGCGCCCTCGAGCTGCTCCTTGGCCTTGTTCGCGGCCTCCTTGTCGACGCCCTCCAGGACGGCCTTGGGAGCCGAATCGACGAGGTCCTTGGCCTCCTTGAGGCCGAGGGAGGTGAGGGCGCGGACCTCCTTGATGACCGCGACCTTCTTGTCGCCGGCAGCCTCGAGAACAACGTCGAACGAATCCTTCTCTTCCTCGGCTGCGGGAGCCTCGCCTCCGGCTGCGGGAGCAGCGGCGACGGCGGCGACGGGAGCCGCGGCGGTGACGTCGAACTCCTCCTCAAAAGCCTTGACGAAGTCGTTGAGCTCAACGAGGGTGAGTTCTTTGAATGCTGCAATGAGCTCTTCGGTGGAGAGCTTAGCCATGATGGCCTTCCTTCCTGATGCCTGCTACGCGAGCAGATATGACTGTTGATTGCGCGGTGCCTGGTCAGGCAGCCGCTTCTTCTTCCTTCGCGCGCAGCGCGTCGATGGTGCGCACCGTCTTGGTGATCGGCGCCTGGAAAACATATGCCGCCTGGAACAGAGCAGCCTTGAGCACGCTCGCGGCCTTGCCGAGGAGAACCTCGCGAGACTCGAGATCGGCGAGCTTCGTGACATCTGCCGCCGAGAGCAAATTGCCCTCGAGGACCCCGCCCTTAACAAGAAGTGCCGGGTTGTCCTTTGCGAAATCACGGATAGCCTTGGCCGTCTCGGCGATTTCACCGGTAACAAAGGCGAATGCGGTGGGACCGGTCAAAAGGTCGTCAAGACCTTCGACGCCGGCCTGTTTCGCCGCAATCCTCGCTAGCGTGTTCTTGGCGACCTTGAACTGAGCGTTGGCGCCGATCGCGCGACGCAGCGTCTTGAGCTGCATCACGGTCAGGCCGCGGTATTCAGTGAGCAGCACCGCGCTCGAGCTCTCAAAACTCTCCTTGAGCTCGGCAATCGCTGCCGACTTGTCGGTCCGTGCCATTGGGCCTCCCTTCGGTCGTCTGCCGCAGGCTTTCGAACAAAACAAAAGCCCCGTGCAGGCGCACGGGGCTAGAAAGTCCTCGTTATCTCACCTGCGCTGGCCTCTTGCGAGTTTCATCCCGTTTGGCGACGGGGAACCTGCGGTCTTTGGCGTCGGCAATGTTATCGGAAAGCTCCGATGCGTGCAAATCATTGTCTTAGATGTGCGCAGACCGCTGCATCCAGCACGCAAACAAGGCCACCGCATCCAACACGCAAACAAGGCCACCGCATCCGGCACGCAAACGATTTGCACGGCAGGCTTCAGATCGCCCTTCCTTCCTTAAGGAAAATCGCTGCGGCAACAACTCACGCGACGGCGATCCAAGAATTACAAGACGCGTGGGGCCGCTGAATCAGCCAATCGCCCGTTCGGATCAGCCAATCGCCCGCTCGACCCTGTTGATGAGCATGTCGAGCGCCACGAGATTGTGACCGCCTTCGGGAATGATGATGTCGGCATTTCGCTTGGAGGGCGCCACGTACAGCTCATGCATGGGTTTGACGGTCGTCAGGTACTGTTTCTCCACAGATTCGAGCGTGCGCCCACGCTCGACCACGTCACGTTTAATCCGCCTGAGAATTCGCACGTCGGCGTCGGTATCCACAAAGATCTTGATGTCGAGCAGATCGCATATCGCCGGTTCAGCATAAATGAGGATTCCCTCCACGACGATGACGGGAGCCGGCTCGATTCGCACCGTCGCATCGGATCTGTTATGGCTTGCGTAGTCGTAGACGGGGCAATCGCCGGGGACCCCCGAGGTCAATCTGCGCAAATGTTCCACCATGAGGTCGTTGTCAAAGGCGTCAGGATGGTCGTAGTTGAGCAGGCAGCGTTCTTCATAGGCCAAATCATCGTGGGCCTTGTAGTAATTGTCGTGGAAAATAACCGACGACCTACCGGGGAAACGTTCCAAAAGTCTGTTCGTCAGGGTGGTTTTGCCGCTTCCCGTGCCTCCCGCAACGCCCACAACGAGTGAGGTCATCGTGCACCCCTTTCACCCGTGTGCCTCGCAACAACAGTACGCGACGCAGCTCCGGAACCCAATTCGCGCCGGAATAAGAGGACTATCCGCGTACCGATCTCGGCTCGGCGTCTCAGGCCGACGGCGCTTTGGCCATAGCCACGCCAATCATCAGGAACCCGCATCCCGCGGCGGCGAAAAGGAACAGCCATCGTGCCCGTTTGCCATTGAATAGCACGGCCGCCAGAGCGCAGTGCAAGGCCACGGCGCTCATCGCATACCGGCCGGAGACAATATCGAAATAACCCCGCGTCGTCATGATTTCACGCACCTGAACCACCACGGCGGTGACCGTCGGGGAGATCGCAGCCGCCAAGACGAGCCCGCGCTTTCTGACCGTTTTCCACAGGGCGACGACTCCGACGATGAGGAGCAGAATGTAGAAAATGTAGAGAATTCCTGCCCATGTGAATGTGGCACCCGATTTCAAACCCAGTTGCAGATAGAAATCGGTTCGCGGGTCGGTCAAGCCGTAGGCGTCGATCAAGGTGGGAATCACATAGTGCAGAGCGCTATCTTTAAGCTTGATCGTTGAAAGTCCGTCAATTGCGGGAACGTACTCGGCAGGCGTGCGCGCCCCCTGCAGCTGGTTCCAGAAGAGGTAGGGCACTGCGGCTGCCGCTCCGATCGCTCCGACGATTCTGCTCAGGTCCTGCCTATCGTCGGCTATCAACCCGAATACTGCGGGAATGCAACATGCCAGGAGCACGACGGCGGCCACTGAGAGCATGGCGCCCACCGATACGACGCGAAAGGATGAGATGGCCAAGGTGGCCAACGCGGGTATCCCCCAACCGAGTTTTCGGCGAATGAAGATCCGGGAGCCCACCCATACTGCGGCGTCACCGGCAAAAAGGGTGATGGCGTCGTTGTGGACTATCCCGGACGACGCCGCAACCGCCGGCGTCGCCAAAGCCAGCAAGGCTCCGGCAAAAGAAGCAAGGCGGTTGACCTGCCAGGACCTGATGGCCAGAAAAAGACAGGCAATACCGCATGCCACCGCGAGCGCCGATATCAGCCTCGCTCCGGAGACGAAGCTCAGGCCGGTCAACTCGGAGATCGTCTGCCCTCCGAGTCCCGCCAACAAAAAATAGGTGGGTGGATGGAAAGCATTGTAATTTTCGCCTTTGAACGGCCACTTTTTCGGCGGCACGCCCTTGTGGATTGATCCGCATTCGGGCGGCCTCACGCCGCGAATATCGCCTTCCATCCCGCGGCAAGACC
>CAUSGP010000033.1:0-12405 GCA_963531075.1 uncultured Actinomycetaceae bacterium
GCTCGGGATTTTCGCCTGGTATGGAGGCGGGGCAGATAGCAGCGTGACACTGACGCTACTGCTCGTATCGGGCCTGACATCTTCGACGCCACTCATTTTCGGCTCGCTTGCAGGCATCGTTTCCGAACGCGTCGGAATCGTCAACATCGCGATCGAAGGGCAATTGCTGGTGGGGGCGTTCGTCGGGGTCGTGGTGGCGTCGTGGTGGCAGAACGTGTGGCTGGGTATCATCGCCGCGCCACTGGCCGGAGCACTTGTAGGTTCGATTCTGGCTTTCTTCGCCATCCGATACAACGTGGATCAGATCATTGTGGGAGTCGTCCTTAACGTTTTGGCCCTCGGGCTGACGTCTTTCTTTCTCAGCACAGAACCGTTCAAAGAGAACAAGATCAATTTGAACTCCTCTGTTTTCTCCCTCGATCGAATTCCCATCCCCGGCCTGTCGGATATTCCCATTGTGGGTACCGTTTTGTTCAACCAAACCGTGTTGACGTACTTCATGTACCTCGTTATCGCACTGCTCACCGTCTACCTCTACCGGTCGAGGTGGGGGCTGCGGCTGCGGGCCTGTGGCGAGCATCCGAAGGCTGCAGCCACCGTTGGCATTAACGTTCGGGCCACGCGTTTCAGGAATAGCCTGTTGGCGGGGGCGATCGCCGGTCTGGGAGGGGCCTATTTGACCATCGCCGCCGATAACGGGCATGAGTTGAACAACGACTTGTCCGCGGGCAAAGGGTATATCGCCCTGGCAGCGATGATCCTAGGTAAGTGGAATCCCCTCGGCGCAGTTGCCGCTTCCCTCATGTTCGGCTTCGCGGAGGCGACGGCCATTCTCCTGCCCACGCTTGATTCGGGGGCCCCGGACAGCCTTATCAATATGATTCCCTACGCCATCACAATCTTCGCCGTGGCCGGATTCGTCGGTAAGTCTCGCCCGCCGGCAGCAGAGAACAAACCCTACTGAGATGCGCGCCAGGGTGAATCCTGAAGGCATGCTGTCGAGGACGAACCCCACTGATGCAAGGAGGGCGAAGTGGCCGATATCCCTTGGGAAAGCCTGCACGATCTTGCCGTCGAAGCGATGTCGAGAGCGTATGTCCCCTATTCCGGCTATCCGGTGGGGGCTGCGGCATTGGTCAGCGATGGCCGCACGGTTTCGGGGTGCAATGTCGAAAACGCCGGATACGGAGTGACCCTATGCGCCGAATGCGGTCTCGTCTCGGATCTCATTCGCGGTGGCGGCGGGCAGATTCTCGCTTTCGTGTGTGTCAACGCCGACGGCGAGAAGATCGTCCCGTGCGGCAGGTGCAGGCAATTACTGGCCGAGCATGCCGCCCCCGAGATGGTTCTCGACATGCCCGGTGGGCTTATGACCTTGGCGGAAGTTCTTCCGCTCGCTTTTGGACCGGCCGATCTGCACGCGATGAAGGAGACGTGACGTGGCTTTTGATACTGTCGACGTGATTCGGGTCAAGCGAGATGGCGGCGAGCTGAGCGACGCACAGATCGATTGGGTCATTGACGCCTACACTCGGGGCGTCGTAGCCGACGAGCAGATGAGCGCCCTGGCGATGGCCATCTTCCTCAACGGGATGAACCGCCGCGAGATCGCCCGATGGACCACCGCGATGATCGACTCCGGTGAAAGGATGGATTTCTCCGGGCTCGGCAAGCCCACGGCCGACAAGCATTCGACCGGTGGAGTGGGCGATAAGATCACGCTTCCTCTTGCTCCGCTCGTGGCGTGTTTCGGCGTTGCCGTTCCGCAGCTTTCGGGAAGAGGGCTAGGTCATACCGGCGGGACCCTTGACAAGCTCGAATCGATTGCGGGCTGGCGAGCCGAAGTGAGCAACGAGGATGTTTACGATTTTCTCGGAAACGGCTCTGGCGCGGTGATTTGCGCGGCCGGTGCGGGCCTCGCCCCGGCAGATAAGAAGTTGTACGCATTGCGCGATATCACGGCCACTGTCGACTCTGTTCCGCTCATAGCATCGTCGATCATGAGCAAGAAGATTGCCGAAGGCACGGGGGCTTTGGTTCTCGACGTCAAGGTGGGGTCGGGCGCGTTCATGAAAGACATCGGCAGGGCGCGCGAGCTAGCGTCCACTTTGGTTGATCTGGGGGAGGACGCGGGCACTTCCACGGTGGCGCTGCTGACGGATATGAGCGTCCCGCTCGGTCTGACGGTTGGCAACGCTCTGGAGGTCCGCGAGTCCGTCGAAGTCTTGGCGGGCGGAGGCCCGGCCGACGTCGTCGAACTGACCGTTGCCCTCGCGCATGAAATGCTTGCCGCGGTGGGCAAGGATGACGACGTCGAAGCCGCTCTCGAAGATGGGCGCGCGATGGACGCGTGGCGGGCGATGATCGCCCAACAGGGCGGAGACCCGGATGCGCCGTTGCCTCATGCCCGCGAAACGCACGATGTGACGGCTTCGCGTGCCGGTTTTCTAAGCGAGATGGACGCGCTCAAAGTGGGCGTGGCTTCGTGGAGGCTCGGGGCCGGTCGAGCCCGCAAAGAAGACCCCGTCCAGGCGGGTGCGGGAATCGAGATTCTGGCCAAGCCGGGCGACAAGGTTGTCAAAGGCCAACCCATCGTGCGCCTCCACACTGATGAGCCCGGCAGGTTCGAGCGCGCGCTTGAGGCGCTTGAAGGGACCTTGACCGTCTCCGACGTCGCCCCCGCGCCCGGGCAGTCGGTGATTCTCGAGAAAATCACGAAAGGCTGAACTATGTCCTATACACGCGACGACGTTGCCAAACTCATCGATCACACTCTCCTCAAGCCCGAGGCGACCCTCGAACAGGTGCGCGCCCTCGTTGAGGAGGCGCAAGAACTCGGAGCTTATTCGGTGTGCGTCTCGCCCTCGTTGCTTCCCCTGCCCTTTGACTTGGGTAGTGTGAAACTGGCGGTAGTCTGCGGATTTCCATCGGGTGCGCACCACAGTGACGTCAAGGCTGCCGAGGCGGCACGAGCCGTGGCGCAGGGGGCAGACGAGGTGGACATGGTTGTCAATCTCGCATGGGTAGTTGATAACGACATGGAAAAGGTCGAAGCGGACATCCGCGCCGTCCGCGAAGCGATCCCGGGAGCCGTGTTGAAGGTGATTATCGAATCGGCCGCCTTGACCGACGAGCAGATCGTGGCGGTGTGCCGGGCAGCCAAGGCTGCGCGCGCCGATTTTGTTAAGACGTCCACGGGATTCCATCCGGCGGGAGGAGCCTCGGTTCACGCCGTCGCCCTCATGAAGGAGACGGTCTCAGACGATCTGGAAGTCAAAGCCTCGGGAGGCATTCGCGACGGTCGGTTCGCCGCGGAGCTCCTTGATGCGGGTGCCACGCGCCTTGGCCTTTCAGCCACCGCGAAGGTCCTCGATACGCTGTAGTCACAGCTTCAGAGCTGATGACACGTCGGCCCTGAGCGCTTGCAGGCGCTCAGCCGCGGCCTCTTTCGCGCGGGCCAGCGCAGCCGGATCGGAAGGCGCGGAATCGGGAGCTTGCCCGACGGGCGAGCAGACCTCCAAATAACATTTGACTTTAGGTTCGGTTCCCGACGGGCGGATGACCACGCGATCGTTCGCCTCGGTGTACCACACGATCGCGTCGGTAGGGGGAAGTTCCTCGCTTCCCCCACTCAGATCCAGGGTACGCACGACGGGCGACCCGGCGAGCGAAGCGGGAGGCTCCCTGCGCACCTTCGCCATCGTACGCCCGATGATGGACAAGTCTTCAACTCGGACGGTGACCGGGCCGGTCAGGTAGACGCCATGGAGCGCATAGAGTCGATCGAGTTCGTCCACAAGCGAGGAACCTGCACGTGCGAGGCGAGAGGCGACCGAGGCCAGGACGATGCCCGCGCTGATGCCGTCCTTGTCTCTGACCGCCGCGGGATTGACGCAAAAACCGATGGCTTCCTCGTACCCGTAAGCGATCTCGTGCACGCGTGCAATCCACTTGAAGCCGGTGAGCGTTTCGCGGTGTTCCACCCCGTGGGCCGCCGCGATTCGCCCGAGCAGCCTCGACGAGACGATGGAGTTGGCGAATGTGCCGGGGGCATTCGCATGTGTGCCCGACGTGCCAGCAGCCGCCGGGAAGTTGCCGACTGTTCCTGGTGACTCGGCGCGCGCGCCCAAGCCGTTCGCTGCTACATATTCACCCAGAATCGAGCCGATTTCGTCCCCGGAAAGCTGACGCCAACCATCACCGTCCGGGACGGCCGCGGAGCACCTGTCGGCGTCGGGGTCGGAAGCGATGATGAGATCGGCCCCTACGTCGTGGGCTTTCGCGATCGCCAGATCGAGGGCGCCCGCCTCCTCGGGATTCGGGAAAGCGACGGTCGGGAAGTCGGGATCGGGCTCGCATTGCTCGGTGACCTCAACGACATTGCGGAAGCCCGCGGCAGCAAAGACGCGGCGCATGATCTGCGCCCCAACCCCGTGCATCGCCGTGTAAACGATTGTGAGGCCGGGATCGGCGGCGTCTTCTTTTCCAGCGGCGTCCTTGACGAGCCGTGCGCATTCCTCGACGTAGGAATCGATGAGGTCTTCGCCGATCGTCGTGTAGCCTTCGGCGAGGGGGATGGTTGCCGCGGGGCCGGTGGCCGCGATCTTCTCCGCGATTTCGGCGTCGGCCGGAGGAACGAGCTGAACTCCGCGCCCGTCCTCATCCGTGCAGCGTCCCCCCAGATACACCTTGTACCCGTTGTCGTTGGCAGGATTGTGGGATGCCGTGACCATGACTCCGGCGTCGGCCCCGAGCGCCCGCACGGCGTAGGCGAGGATCGGTGTGGGCAAAGCCCGGGGAAGGATGGCCGCGCGCATTCCGGCGGCGGTGACAATCGCTGCCGTATCTTCTGCAAACTTGCGTGAATTATGGCGTGCATCGTATCCGACGACGACGAAGGCGTCCTCGCCCACTTTCTCCAGAAGATAGTCAGCGAGCCCGGCTGCGGCCTTGCGAACCACCGCTCTGTTCATGCGGAAGGGCCCCGCAGCCATCGGCCCGCGCAACCCCGCTGTTCCGAACTGCAGAAAGGACGAGAAGCGATCGCTCAGCTCGTTTGCGGCATCTTCGTCTCCGGTCTCGGCCGCCTCGAGCAATTCCGTAAGCTCGGCGCGACACCCTTCATCAGGGTCTGTTTCGATCCATTGGCGGACGGTATTCCGGCTGTACATCAACGCTTTCCTTCTTCTCGCATAATTCAGCGAATCGTGCTGATTATCTCGGCCAGCAGACGAGAAATCCGCGGCCCGGCGGCGCTTCCTGCCTCGAGGACCTCGGTGTGGTTAAGGGAATCGGAGCTGATGCCCGCCGCATGATTTGTCACGAGGGATATTCCCAGCACTTCCATGCCCGCGGCCCGGGCGGCGATGGCTTCGAGCACCGTCGACATTCCGACGAGGTCGGCGCCGAGCGTTCGAGCCATCCGCACCTCGGCGGGCGTCTCGTAATGCGGCCCGGGAAATTGGGCGTAGACGCCTTCGGGAAGATGTGGGTCGACCGTGCGGGCCAGCTCGCGCAACCGCCGTGAGTACAGGTCCGTCAGATCAACGAAATTCGCGCCGTGCAGCGGAGAAACCGCGGTGAGATTGATGTGGTCGGAAATGAGGACCGCGGTGCCCGGCCCCCATTCGGCAACGGTCGATCCGCATCCGTTGGTGAGAATGCAGACCTTGGCGCCCGCTGCCGCGGCGGTGCGAACACCGTGGGCAACTGCATCGACGCCCTTGCCTTCGTAAAAATGGGTGCGTGCGCCCAAAACGAGTGCGTGGCCGGACTCGAGGGCGATCGATCTGAGGGTGCCGCTGTGTCCGGCAATGCCGCTCGAGGAGAAACCGGGAACCTTTTCCGCGGGTATTTCGGCGACGGTCTCTCCGATGAGATCGGCCGCCTCGCCCCAACCCGATCCCAGTGTGAGCGCGTAATCGTGGGAGGCGATGCCAGTGAGATCCGCTATGACCTGCGCCGCCTCGGTGGCGAGTTCATTTTCCATAGATCACACGGTACAGGCAGCGGGATCGGCCTATGAATTAGGAGTGGCCTATGAATACGGCCGACGTCGTAGCTTTGGCGGCTCAACTCGTGGACATCCCTTCCGTCTCGGGCGACGAGCGAAAGATCGCCGACGAAATCGAATCGACCCTGCGGGCTCAATCGCATCTCGAAGTTCTGCGCGATGGCGACGCTGTGTTGGCTCGTACCATTCTCGGAAAGCCCACGCGAATACTTTTGGCGGGGCACACGGATACTGTTCCGATCGCGGACAATCTCCCGGGGCGCCTCGAAAACGGTGTGCTCTGGGGCAGAGGATCGGTGGATATGAAAGGGGGAGACGCCGTTCTCCTCCACTTGGCCGTGAGCGTGCGCGAGCCGCGCACGGATGTCACGTGGGTCTTCTATGATCACGAAGAAATCGAAGCCACCCTCAACGGCTTAGGCCGCCTGTCGCGCAATCATCCCGAATGGCTCGCCGCGGATCTCGCCGTTCTGGCCGAGCCCACCGACGGCGGCATCGAAGGCGGGTGCAATGGGACGCTCAGGGTGAAAGTGAGCGCCAAGGGTGTCGCGGCCCATTCGGCTCGCCCGTGGACGGGAGACAATGCCGTGCACAAGCTCGTGGACGCCTTGACGTTCCTGGCGAATTGGCAGGCGGAGGTCCACGAGGTGGGCGGGCTCGAATACCGTGAGTCCCTGCTCGCCGTTGGGATTTCGGGGGGAGGAGCCCGCAACTCGGTTCCAGACGCAGCGCACGTCGTCGTCAATTTCCGCTACGCGCCGGACAGGACGGAAGAAGAGGCGCAAGCCTACGTTCGCTCGGCCTTTTCGGGCTACGACATCGAAGTGCTCGACAGCGCTCCGCCCGCGGCCCCCGGGATGGACGATCCCGAGTTCGTGCGGCTCGCCGAATTGCTGCGCGAAGCCGGGGCTAGCGAACCGAGGGCCAAGCTCGGATGGACGGACGTGGCACGTTTTTCGGCTCTGGGCCTACCGGCGATCAACTGTGGGCCGGGCGACCCGCTCCTGGCGCACAAAGACGACGAGGCCTGCCCGGTCGAACAAATCGAACGTCTGGCTCGCGTGCTTGGAAGGTGGCTTCAAGCGTAGTCTTGGCGCATGGCAGACAATCGATTCCACCGCCGGGGCCCGGTGATACTGCGAGGCGCCCGCATACCCGATGACACGGCCGACGCGGCCCTTTTGAGCAACGAGCGCTCATCCGACTGGGTTCACGACGATCCCTGGCGCGTCATGCGCATCCAATCGGAATTCGTTGAGGGTTTCGGAGCGCTGGCCGAACTGCCTCCCTCGATATCGATTTTCGGCTCGGCCCGGGCCAAGCCGGGGGATCACGCCTACGAAACGGCGCGGGAGATCGCACGCCGGCTCGCCTCAACGGGCTTCGGCGTCATCACGGGCGGCGGGCCTGGAATCATGGAGGCCGGCAACCGCGGGGCGCGCGAGGGCGAAGGCTTGTCTGTAGGCTTAGGGATCGAGCTTCCTTTCGAGCAGGGGATGAACGAATACGTCGACCTCGGCGTAAACTTCCGCTACTTTTTCGCGCGCAAAACGATGTTCCTCAAATATTCTCTGGGTTTTGTTGTGATGCCCGGAGGGTTCGGCACCCTGGACGAGCTTTTCGAGGCCGTGACCCTTGTGCAAACGAAGAAAGTTTCCTCCTTTCCCATCGTGCTGGTCGGACGCGAATACTGGGATGGCCTCGACAGGTGGATTCGAGGCACGTTGCGCGAATGCGGGATGATCGGCGAAACAGACGCCGATCTGCTGACGGTGGTTGAGACGGCCGAAGACGCCGTTGAGGCGGTGCGCTCGGGAATCCATCGGCTGGCGGCTGAAAAGAAGGCGGAAAGTCCAGAATAAGGCCGAAACCCGGCGGAATCGAGGCCGGGAAGCGAGTAGACTAAAGGTGAGATAGGTAACTATCGAGGCGAAAGGAGACTCGCATGGCGGCGATGAAACCTCGTACCGGCGACGGTCCGCTGGAAGTGGAGCGAGAGGGTCGTAGCATCGTTGTCCGCATTCCCGTCGAAGGGGGCGGTCGCCTCGTCATGGAGCTTGACGACGCCGAGGTCACCGCTTTGAAAGAGGCATTGGCGGCGGCAGAGCGCTAGCGGAGGAAGCGTCTAAGGCGTTGGGCACGCGAACCGCAACCGGGTTAGGATTTACGGGCGCGAAAGCTAAAACGGGCCAAAGTTCGCAGAGTGTAAACCTACGAACAAGACCGAAGCTCACAGGACGTGGGCGATGAGAAGGCCCTCGCCCACGGGGACCATCGAGGTTTCCAGGTCGGGGGAGGAGACGAGTTCGCGTCCGAGGTTGCGAATGGCAACGACGTCGTCCTCCCTGCGAGCCGGATCAGCCACCCGCCCGCCCGCAAGAGCGCGGGCTACCACGAGAATGCCGCCCGGACGCAGCAACCGCATTGCTTCTTGTGCGTCTTCAGGGGTTTCCATGGGATCGCCGTCAAGGTCGGCCGTATCGGTAGAGTCTGCGGCTAGCCGCGGCAACAGATCTGCGCTACGCCCATTGATGAGGCGGGTGCGCCCGCTGCGCACGCCCGCCTTCGTGAATGCCTCGCGTGCTCCGTGTTGGGCTTCGCGCTCAACGTCGATCGATGTCAAGGTCACGTCGCCGTTGGCGAGGAGGTAAAGGCCGGACACGCCCGTTCCCGTTCCCACTTCGACAATGGATGTGATTCCGGTCGAGCTCACGAGGAGTCGCAGAAGGGCTCCGGTTGCCGGACTCACGCACGATATGCCGAATTCTCCCGCCAGATTGCGCGCTTGCATCACTACGTCGCTTTCGGCGTAGAGGTCCTCGGTGTATGCCCACGCGAGTGTTTGATCTGTTGCCATGGTGCGAGGTTATCAGACCGGCGTCACGCTGAGACTGCGCCCGGCGAGCCCCCGAGAACGATGGGCGAGAGAACAGGCCATTTCGCGCAGGCTTTCCTGCGCTTCGGACGAGCCTTCCGCCAGGACGGTGGGAATGCCGAGGTCACCGCCCTCGCGCAGCGACACCTCGATCGGGATGTTGCCGAGGAGGGGAACGTCGTAGCCCAGATTCTCCGAAAGTTGCCTGGCGACGATTTCGCCTCCTCCCTGGCCGAAAATCTCGTTCTTCGACCCGTCCGGCATGGCGAGATAGGACATGTTCTCGATGACTCCGACGACGCGCTGGTTCGTTTGACTCGCCATCTGGCCGGCCCGCTCAGCCACCTCCGCCGCGGCGACTTGCGGTGTGGTCACCACGACGATCTCCGAATTCGGGATGAGCTGAGCCACCGATATGGCGATATCGCCGGTGCCCGGAGGCAAGTCGAGGAGGAGAACGTCAAGGTCCCCCCAAAAGACGTCGGAGAAGAACTGTTCGAGTGCCCGGTGAAGCCGGGGCCCGCGCCAGAGAATGGGGGAGTTGTCGGGAAGGAACATCCCAATGGAGATAACCTTCACGTCGTGGGCGACGGGAGGGATAATCATCCCGTCAAGAGCCGTGGGCGGCTGGTCGACCCCCATCATGCGCGGGACGGAGAAGCCGAAGATATCGGCGTCGACGAGCCCCACCTTGAGACCTGTGGCCGCCATGGCCGCCGCGAGATTGACCGTGACGGAGGACTTGCCGACCCCACCCTTGCCGGACGTGACGGCTAGGACGCGGGTGAGATTGCCCTTTTGGGCGAAGGGGACGATTCGTTCGGCGGCGCCCCCGCGCAGTTTTGCCTGCAGTTCGGCACGCTGCTCGGAGTCCATGGCCCCCACCTCGACGAAGACCCGATTTACTCCTTCGAGCTCGCCAACGACGCCCTTGACGTCCGCCGAAATGGTGTCGCGCAATGGACAGCCCGCGGTGGTCAGAAGGATCGAGACCATGACCGTGCCGTCGTCCTCTATCTGGACGTCGTCGACCATGTTGAGGTCGGTGATCGGACGGCGGATCTCGGGGTCAATGACGCGCTCTAGCGCGTCGCACACTTCGTCGAGGCTAACCATGGAGACAATCGTACCCGCACGGTCGCCTCCGGCGTCTAGATCTCCTCGCGTTCAGCTTTGAGAGCGTCCAATTCTGCCTGCAATTCCGCGATGCGCTGATCGCGCTCGGCCAAACGGCCCTCGCGGTCGCCGTCGAACTCTTCGAGAGCGGCACGCAGTTCGGAGCGCACGAAATCGCGCGTGGCGACGTCGCCCATGCTCATGCGCAGGCTCGCGATTTCGCGAGTGAGGTACTCGGTGTCGGCGAGGTTGCGTTCGGCCCGTTGACGATCTTGCTCAGCGATCACGCGGTCGCGGTCATCCTGCCGATTCTGGGCCAGCAGGATGAGCGGCGCCGAATACGAAGCCTGGGTGGAGAAGGCCAGATTGAGCAAAATGAACGGGTAGGGATCCCACGAATTCCCGGTGAGGCTGACGAGTACGACGTTGGCAACCACCCATGTCACGACGAAGATCGTCATGTACAAGATGAACTGGGGGCTTCCCATGAATCTCGCCGTCGACTCGGCGAAGCGCCCGAAGGCATCGGAATCCTTTTTGCGCCGCAGGTGCATTCTGGAGCGGCCGGTCCGCTCCAGCGGCTTGTCGAAATCAGACATGCTGAGCCTCCACCGCCTCGTCGGTCACATCGTCGTCGGCGTCGCGCCAGTCTTCGGGGAGCAGGTGGTCGAGGACGTCATCGACGGAAACGGCGCCGATGAGCGAATCGTCGTCGACGACGGGCAGCGCCGTCAGATTGTAAGTCGCCAAAAGCCTGGTGACCGTGCCGATTCCCGCGGAAGCGGAAATCGCTTCGATGTCGGTATCCAGGATCGTCCCGATCATCGCCGAGGGAGCTTCGCGCAGCGCGCGTTGGATGTGCACGACGGCGAGGAATCTGCCCGTCGGGGTTTCCAGAGGTGGCCTGCACACGAACATGATCGCCGCCAGCGCGGGCGGGATGTCGGCGCGCCGCGCCGAAGCGAGGGCAGTGGCGATCGTCGCCTCGGGAGGAAGGACGATTGGTTCGGTGGTCATGAGGCCGCCGGCGGTTCGTTCCTCGTAGGCCAGGAGCCGCCTGACGTCCTGGGCCTCTTCCGGTTCCATGCGGTCGAGCAGTTCGGCGGCTTGGTCGGTGGGAAGTTCGGCGACGAGATCGGCGGCGTCGTCAGGTTGCATGACGTCGAGAACGTCGGCCGCCCGCTCCATGTCGAGGCTGGAGAGAATTTCGATCCTGTCATCGTCGCCGAGCTCTTCGAGGAGGTCGGCCAGGCGTTCGTCGGTCAGCTCGCTGGCCACCGCCTGCATTCTGCCGGCGGGCAGCTCGCGCAGCACATCGGCCACGTCGGCGGGCTTGAGCTCGTTGATCTGGGCGAGGATGGAGACGTTTCCCTGGATGGCCGCGGGATTCATGAGCCCCGTGACGTCGCCGATGGGCACAGTGAAGGAGCGCTGGCCGCCGGCCGCGCGCTTGCCGGTGCGCACGTAGAGCGACGTCAGCTGCCATTGGCGGGGCCTGGTTTGGGTGATGGCGACGTCAATGACGATCGCCTCCTCGTTCGTCTCGCGCAGGTGGACGTGGCGTTCGATCAGTTGTGCGAGCACGAGCGTTTCCGCCGGTCGCTGTGAGAATCGGCGAATGTTGACGATTCCGGTGGTGATGACCTGGCCGTTGGCTATCGAGGTGACGCGAGTGAGAGGAAGGAAGACGCGGCGCTTGCCGACCACTTCCACCACGAGACCGACGGCCAGGGGATCGCCTTTGAGACGGAAGAGAGCGACGACATCGTAGACCGTGCCCACCTGATCTCCGATCGGGTCGAAGACCGGTGTGCCAATGAGCCTCGCCGCGTATACGGTCTGAGCCTGTCGCTTCATGGACTCCTCCTATCGCGCGATGGACGCCATCCAGGACTCGATTTCGGGGATTGTCCGGGGTATGTCCTCAGAAATGCGGATCGCTCCCGTGTCCGTCACAACGATATCGTCCTCTATCCGGACTCCTATGCCGCGAAACCGCTCGGGAACCAAAAGGTCGTCCTCGCGGAAGTACAGACCCGGTTCGATCGTAAAAATCATACCCGAGACGAGTTCGGCCTCAACGTACATTTCACGGCGGGCTTGGGCGCAGTCGTGGACGTCCAGGCCGAGGTGATGGCTTGTGCCGTGGGGCATCCAGCGGCGGTGGAAGCCGCCGTCCGGCGCCAGCGATTCGGCAGCTGTGCCGGGGAGCATGCCCCATTCCTCGAGCTTGGCGGCGATGACCTCCATGGCCGCCTCATGCACGTCGGAGAACTTGCAGCCAGGCTTTTGAGCGCGGGCGAAGGCGGCGTCGGCCGCCTCCAGGACGGCCTCGTAGACCTCCGCCTGAGCGGGGGAAAACGTGCCGTTGACGGGGACCGTTCGGGTGATGTCGGCCGTG
>CAUSGP010000034.1:0-12264 GCA_963531075.1 uncultured Actinomycetaceae bacterium
GCTCCAGCCCGCGCCCTCGCCCCAGTCCGTGTCCTTAACCCATCCCACGCCCCTACGCCGTCGCCAGCCCGATCGCGCAACACCCACAGAAGACTGGAAGAATGTGTGTACGAACGAGATCGATGCATGCGTTCCTAACACGTCGCTAGAACACGGGAAAAGGCCCGCCGCTGTGCATCTCGTTAGATGACGCAGCGCCAGGCCTTAACCCTTGCGCTAGCCGACGGTAGCCACGGCGCCGTCGAACCTTTGACTCACTCCAGAACGCCCACCTGACCGGACGTTCCATTTCCATTTTCCGGCAAGTAGCCAACGCACACAAACCCTCAGCGGCAGAAGCATTGAGCACAATGCCACATTGACATCGGAGGCAAAAGCCTAGCTCTTTACTTCAATAGGTTAAGTGTATTAACCTATTGCCGTGAGCAAATTGTCGTCGAACACGCAACCCCCAACCGAGGGCCATCCGCAGACCCCGGTTTCCCGCACCGTCGCGGTCGAAAACCCTGAATGCCGACGCAAGTTGAAGGGCAACAGGCCACGAGACAAGGTGAGCGACAGGCGACGAACAGACACTCGCGCACGCTTGGTCGCCGCCACGTTGGAGATCATCGACCGCTCGGGCTGGCCCGCCGTCACGCTCGCGGCCGCGGCGAAGGCATGCTCCGTATCGACGCCCGCAACGTACAAGCATTTTCCTGATAAATCGGCGCTCTTCGAGGCCGCTCAAGAGGAAATGTCGGGCAGGTTGGGAGCTTTGTCCGACGCAGCGTCGCAAGACGATCCCGTGCTCTCGATCCTCGGCGTCGGCGAACGCCTCATCGCCTATTCCCATGACCACCCCAATCTTTTGGAATTCGCCTTTTTCGGCCCCTCGAGCTACCACACCGTGGCAGCCGACGTCGGAGTGGATGCCCGGTGGGAGCTGCTCGCATTCGTCCACCGAGAGATCGATCGAATCGTCGATTCGCAGTCATTGCCACCCGGGCGGATTCCCGAAGAGGCCAAGCGAGACTTATTCATTAGCCTATGGTCCTTCGTGCAGGGATATTCGAAGCTCGTGACATCCGGGGCGGTGGAACATCGTAGCGATTACCTCGAAGCGGCACTCATGTGCATTTTGTCAATCACGACGTTGAGGTCGACTTCCGCACCGCGGACCGCGCCTTCGCCGCAAACTCAACCCACACCGCAAGTAGCGTCCACACCGCAGATTGCACCGCCGCCGACAATCGCACCTACGTCGCGAATCGCGCCCACACAACACCCGCAAAGCCACGCATAAATATCCATATCAACCGCAAAAACGCCATCGCGCAAGGCGGATTAAGAAAGGAAAGAAAATGTCCCATACTCTCATCGTTTACGGCCACCCATACGAGAAGTCGTTCAACCACGCGATTCTCACGGAAGTCACTACGGGCCTCAAAATGGCGGGCAAGAGCTATCAAGTGATCGACTTGCACGCAGACGGTTTCGACCCAACCTATTCCACCGAGGAGCTGGCTCTTTACAAAAGCGGCGAAACCGTCGATCCCCTGGTCACCAAGTATCAGAAGCTGATCGACGAAGCAGATTCGCTGGTCATTCTCTCCCCTATCTGGTGGGGGTATCTGACCCCCAGAATTAAAGGATTCTTCGACAAGGTCATGAAGAAGCCGTGGGCTTACATCGACAGCCCCACAGGGCCCAAGGGAAAACTGCGGCATATTCGCAAATCATGGGTTATCACCACGGCCATCGCGCCCAAGTGGTACCTGCGCTTGATCGAAGGAAACCCGATCAAGGGAACGTTCATCTCCACGGTTATGAAGGCTCTTGGACTTCGGCACGCGCGTTGGACCCATTTCGGTCAGGTCAACAGGCAAGGAAACGGCCGTCACCAGAAGTTCCTGGAGAAGGTCCGGGCTCAGGCGAGAGCTTTCGGCCAGGAAGGTAAGGCTGCCGAGTAGAGCATCCTCTGCGGGTCGATGCCGTCGCCGCCTGATCCGTGCTGCCACCGCCCGATCGGGGCTGTCGCTGCTTCCCGATCGGAGTCGCTCCCGACCCGCATCGAAAGCTTGGCAGGCTAGAACTGCCTTTGAGGCGGGCTAGCCTGCCAAGCCGAGAAGTTCGGCGTTTGAGGCTCAGCGCGCCGGCCGGAGAACCGCTTGGGCGAGGAGGTCAAGGCCTCGTTCCGCCTGAGCGGTTCCGGGAGAGAGGTTGACGAGCATGACCTCGTCGGCGCCGGTCATCTCCTCGAATCCGTCAAGGAACCGCTTGGCGTCCTCGCCCGTGCCAACGGCCGTGTACTTCAGCATCCCGACGATCTGGTCGGCCTTGCCGGACGCGATGTAAGCGTCTAGATCGACGTCGGAAATCTCGTCGGCACCTTTGGCGAACATCCTCACGCGACGCCGAAGGACCTCGGCGTGCTGAACTTTCGCGGCTTCCTCCTCGTCCGCCACAATGAAATTCGCGGCGGCAATCACGTAGGGTTGCGCGCACTGCTCGCTGGGCCGGAAACGGGCGCGGTAGACGTTGATCGCCTGCTCCAGCGCTTCCGGGGCGAAATGGGAGGCGAAGGCATATGGCAAGCCGAGCGCGGCCGCCAGCTGAGCGCCGAAAAGCGAGGATCCGAGGATGTAGAGCGGCACCTTGGATCCCCGGCCGGGGTTGGCGTTCACGCCCGGAGTGACCGTGGCGTCGTCGAGGTAGCCGCGCAGCTCTGCGACGTCGTCAGGGAAGTTCTCAGCTGCATTCGGATCCCTCCTCAAAGCGCGGAGCGTTCGCGGGTCGGTGCCCGGCGCTCTTCCCAGGCCCAGGCCTATGCGGCCGGGATAGAGGGCTTCGAGGGTGCCGAATTGCTCGGCGATGATGAGCGGCGCGTGATTAGGAAGCATGACGCCGCCCGCTCCCAGTTTGATCGTTGAAGTTCGGGCCGCGACGTGCGAGATGAGTACGGCCGGCGCGGAGGATGCGATCGTCGGCATATTGTGGTGCTCGGCGTACCAGATGCGTTCAAAGCCGAGGCTTTCCGCCTGTTGCGCCAAAAGAACGGAGCGTGTGAAAGCATCCGAAGGGGTCTCGTCAGGGCCGACGAAAGCCAGATCGAGAAGGGAGTAAACGGTCATCACAATCCTCACGTCGCAATTCGTTTCGAAATCGCGCTTTGCTTGGGTTTCATTCTGTTTTTGTTCGGATTGCATTCTATTCTCGCGCAGACCGGGTGATATGTGGGATTCGCTCTCCGCGTTACGATGCCTATGCGTTGGCGGCTGATGCGTTGGTGGCCTGCGTGTTGGCAGTTGAGGCGTTGGCGGCGCGATTGCCTCGCGCTCGAATTCTCTCATTGATACAGGCGACAAGGACGGCCACCAAGTAGAGCCCGATGAGGACGAATGCCTGTATTGTCATGGGCCAGGGGCTCGGCAGTGGATTGGCTATCGCCGCGAAAACGAAGGCGACCACAACTGCCCAACGCCACGCGGCAAGCATGCGGCGGGCGCTGAGGGCCCCCAGGAAGTTCAACGCCACGAGCACCTCGGGAACCAGGAAGGACACCCCGAAGGCGAGAACCAGCCGAGTGTAGAAAGTGACGTAGGAACCGGCTTCCAGCAGCGAGTAGCTGCCCTCGGGAACGAAGCTCTGAAGGATTTCGACGGCGTGCGGCGCCATTCTGACGGCGCTGAAGGCTCCCGCGGCGAATAGCGCCACCCCCACACAGCCAAAACCGGCGCCATAGATTTTTTCCTTGCGTTTGAGGCCCGGGCCGAGGTATGCCCCGATTTGGTAGATCCACCAAGGGCTTGAAACGATTACACCAATCCAAAGCGATAGGCGCATTTTCAGGTCAAATCCCGCACCGATGGTCTGGAAATTGATCTGGGTGCGAGAGTCCCTCAGGCCGGTCAAGGGCTCGAGAATGAACGCCAACACCGGTTCGTACACAAACCAGCCGACGACGGCGCCAGCGCACACTCCTATAAACGCGCGGATGAAGCGTGTGCGAAGCTCGTTCAGATGACCGACGACGCTCATCCTCGCCTCCGGATTGCGGTGCCGGCTTTTCGCGGCGCCGCCCGCGCTCGCACCCGACCGCTCCTTCAGACGCCAACCCAAACGCTCTGTCAGGCGTCGTTCCGAGCCATTTTCGGTCCGACCTTTTACGAAGCGACGCATTACTTGCGCCGCCCCCTAGGCGACGCCGGCACTAAACGCGCCCTTCTCCGCTTGCGGCGTCAGAAGAGCGATCCAGCTCAGGCGAGACGCGGTTCGTCTCCGAAGAGAGATGATTCGGCTCAGAAGAGACACGACCCATTCCAGGGGAAACATGGCCCTGCTCCGAGGAAACGGGATCAGACGACGCAGAAGATTTGGCATCCGCCGGCGCTGCGCCCGGTGTGGATGCCGGCGCTGCGCTTGGAGTGGATGCCGGGGTTGCGCCCGGTGTGGATGCCGGGGCCACACCCGGCGCGGCCGGCTGCGCCGCACGCTGTCCGGTCATTTCGGCCGCGTCGTCTTCCTGCAGCTCCCGCAGCTCTTTTTTGAGAACTTTGGCCGACTGCCCGAAGGACTTCGCGATGTCTGGCAACTTCGAAGCACCGAACACCACCAGAAGCACGATGGCCAAAACGATGAAATGCGAAGGTTTCACAGATTGTCTCCTTTGATAGAGGTCTGAGGAGCGGTGGGCTCAAGTGATGACTCTGACGTCTTTGGCGTCTGATCCTGGAGCGTTCGACGCCGCGGCACATGCGGTGTGGCGACGTTCGGCGCGGCGGTGCTTGGCGCAACCGTGCTTGGCGCGGCGACGTCGGAGACGTCAACCCGGCCCGGTGTGGATGTATCCTGATCGGGCATAGCGGAACTGGTGCGCGCGAAGGCTGCTGAGCTGTAGGCGCTAGTTTCACCCGCCCCCACAACCCCCGTGTCAGTACCGGCAACCGCCATCCACGCATCCATTTCTTCCCGCACGGCTTCACGCACGATCCTACGTGGGTCAAGCTGACGTAGATCCAAGCTTTTGAGGGTGGCGATATCCGCTTCAGTCAGGCCAAGTTCGCCCTCGTTGGATTCGGCACGCAGCCTCGAACTCCAGTCGCGTACGGACTCAATCGCATTCCGCACGGCTCGAAGCGCCTGCGCGATGTTCCTCGGCCCCAGAACGAGCGCACCGACCACGAGCAGCACAAGGAACTCGCCCCCGCTGATCCCGAACATGTCGGCCGCCTTTCGTTTTCGCCGTTGATCATCGCGTTTCGCCGACGACGCCGACCGGGCGGGCGTCCCTCCGTCCAATCGCATCGCCGCGCGACTCGCAATCGATGCTACACGCGCTGACGTCCGAGGGTGACTACCGCACCGTCTCTATCGCGCTCTATCGCGTCCACGAGACTTCTATTCCAATCACCCCAACTACATCCTTCCGACGTCACTCACCTACCCTTTCGACGTCACTCACCTACCCTTCGGCCTCCATCGCCCATATCTCACCGCCGCTCGCCTCTTCGGTCACCGCTCTCCCGCTCTGCAATACTGTTTCCTCGAACATCCCCTACTGTCTCCTCGAACATCCCCTCTTTTCGCCAATCTCCTCTTCGAATGCTGCCGGTTACTTCATCCCATTACGGGCAGTTCGCACAAAATGCAATGTATGCACGTCTTTTTCACTACTTAAAATAAACATGACAGTTTCAATGATCATGTAGAAGTAGAAGAGTTCTTCACACACTTCAAACGTGATCAAATCGGATTTGACGTGGGCGAATTTTCACGTGTGGTTGGTGTTAGCCTTCAAGGATGGCGGTGGTTTTTATGTGTGTTTCAGGCTTTTGGCGACATTGTTGCATACATGACCACGGGAAAGACGTGACCTTTGAGCGCGCGCGGTGTATTCTAAGGATGAAGTGATGTCCAGGGTTTGGCATCATTGTGAAGTTACATATCATCCTGCATCCGAGTGACTTGCTTGGGCGTAGGCTCCGGCGCTGTCGGGTAGATCACACTCCTGGGAACTGGGGGTGGTTCTCGCACAGGCAGCCGTCAGAATTTGTTTGGACACTACGCTGTTGCCGCCCGCAAGGGCGGATCACGTACCAGCCTCTAGGAGTATCTTCCTATGACAGTTTTTCGTTTTGACAAGGACAAGTTCGAACAACAGCTCAAACAGCTCGAAACGGCAGGCAAAGAGTTCGATAGTGCTCAAAACCGTTTCGCGGTCGGGGCCCAAGCTGCTTCCGGGGCCATGGCCACCACATCCGGATCATCCGGGGCATCTGCCTCGTCTAGCGGGTCGGGCTCGTCGGGGTCTGGTTCGTCTGGCGGGGAGCATTGGTCGGGTATTACCGAGCTTGATCAGTTTCATTCACCGTTACATGTGTCGATGGTCGCTGTCGATCAAGAATTGTCGCGCACATCGCGTCAACACAAACAGGCCATCGCCAACCTGCGCTCGGCCCTGCTGGCCTTCACCGGCCTAGACGACAGCCTGCGTCAAAGCTACCTGTCCCGCCTGTCGGACCTGGACGGCAAGTTCACCTACCGGCGCCCCGAAGAAATGGCCGGTCTGGTCAAAGAGTACACACAAGTACACACTATGCTCGATAAACTACGCGCGATTGGATAAGACATGACCACCCCACATGCCGACCGGCTCCACGGAATCGAAACGTGGAGGACCAGCATGATCGAAGACTCGTTTGCTCACCTGACCGCAGTCAAAGACAGCCTCAACGAGATCTCAAAAATCGACCGGAACGTCGCCTCAGACCTAGGACTCGAAGGAGCAACGGCACATGCGGCCTGCCGCACCTTCGACCGCATCGCCACTCACCTGGCCAGCCACGCCCAGAAAATCCAACAACTGATCAAAGTCACCAAAGACGCCCTCAACGGAGGCAAGCAAGCCCAAAACGACAGCGCAGCCATCCAAAAGAAACTAGCCGTAATCAATAAACTTTCCAAAACTACTAAAAGTGCAGCCAGCACTTCTCCTGTAGGTGTGGATATGATTGCCCAAATGGAGGCTCAGCGGGATGCCGTACATGCGCAGATTGATCAGCAGGCCAAGACTGCGTTGGCAACGTTAAATTCCCGGACGTTGGAGGCTATCAGCGGCCTGCCGTTCCAGCCGGTGGTCCGTGAGCACCTGGCCCAGCACCATCCCGAGACCATGGAACGCCTTACCCAGCACGAGGCAGCACGCACCGCCCCACCTGACAACCCCGCCCGCAGGCAATCGTTACAGTCGGCCCGGTCGGCCACCGCCTGGACCGCAACACCAGCCGACGGTTCCGCCAGTCATAGTTCCGCCAGCCACTGGTCAGACGGATCGGGCCCAGCCAACGGGGTATTCTTGCAAAGCTCCCACCACACCCCATCATCATCGGGCAGTGCACCAGCGCTAGGTAATGCTGCCGGTGGCGTCTCGCGGGCCTCGGCGGTCTACAACCCGTTGACCACGGCAGCGGCTCTGGCCGGCGCGGCCGGTGTATCGGTGGCCGGGGTCCGGGCCTACCAGGCCGCCCGAACAGCAGCCACCGCTAGATCCTCAGGGGTCTCGATGCGCTCGGGAGCAACCATACGATCGGCCCCTGCCACGACGCCGAAAATCATGCGCAGCGGAGCCGTTACAGCACCCCGCACACCCACCCAGGCCCTACCTAAAGGCACGCTCCGCGGCGGGGCCTCCGGCATCGCCCGCCCCACCACACCCGCCTCTTCGCGTGGGTCAGGAATCCTGCGCGGGACCACCACAGCAGCACGCAAACCCGCTACACCCACTTCTTCGCGTGGGTCAGGAATCCTGCGCGGAGCCACCACAGCAGCCCGTAAAACAACCACCTCGCCCTCCTCAGCCGGCACACGAGGCACAAGCACATCGAGCCAATCGGCCCGGACAAGCCAAACAGGCACCCGTGGGACAAGCCCGTCATCACGAAGCTCATCACCCTCACAGACAAACACACGTGGAACACGACCCACCCGAACCACCTCCAGTCGGGGCGCGGCAACAAGCCGGAACACCGCCGCAGGTCAGAACACAAGCCGGGGCACTGGTACGGGTCAGGGCCGGGGCACATCCTCGTCCGGGCGTGCCTTGTCCAGCCTCACCGGACGGACACAGAAAACCCGCAAGAAACAAGACGATGACAACAGAAGGATCGAACGGATCCCGGTCTCGCCCTACGAAGACGACAAAACCATCACCTTCCTCGAAGCCGGACACACCACCAAAAACAACAAAGACCACTAACCAACCACCATATGGGAGAAGGGGGCGACAGGTTCTGTCGCCCCCTCGTTAGATTAATTAACGCCATAGACACCGAGTTCTGCCTTACGCCCCTTGTTAGATTCGATTGTTAATCCAAGCTATCGGGGGCGATACCGACTATGCAGATCTTCATCTAATTCTTGTCCTGCCGCCCCAGCGTCTGCTTGGCTCGCCCCGTCTCGGCCGGATTCCGGCCACACCACACCCGACACAGACCCAGTACCCGGAGGACCATCAAGCCCGGCAGTCGGCCCAAATCCCGCGGGCCCTAAGTTACTACTGACAGGCACCGCTCTGTGTTTTCTCCGCCTTAGCGCCACCACACCACCAACCACAACCAGCACACCACCAGCCACACCAGCCCACACCCACACAGGCACTCCACCAGAAGACCCCATCACCCCCTTACCCTCGCCCGACGGCGAAACACCCCCATGTTTTTCAGCCACAATTGACACTCCATAAGTAAGGAAATCAAGACTATCAATCACAACCTTATTACCATCGACCGCTCCTCTATTAACTTTAACAATCTTTTCTGGCATAATAATGGTTATATGTGTCGGAAAATCACTATAATCTTCTTTATCGTCAGCATTATCACCAGGATACTCAAAAGAGTATCTATCACCTTCCCTAATAAAACGCACATGACCTCCGAAAGGTTCATTTGACGTCAACCGACACGTAAGATGACCGCCCTTCGGTGTCACATCTTCCACTTTCGGTTTTCTAACAAATGTTAACTCTGCCTCAAAGGTGAGTCGCACCCCCTCGCACGTTTGATGAATTTTAGCCATGGAATCTCTTGAATCTTCAAATGTAAGATCAATTTTGGTGCTACCATCGGCTCGAAGCTCGACCGTCCCATCAATCTTGCACCCCGCCAAAACGAAGGCGACGACGACCACGACGACGACCGCCAAATGCGCCCGCCACCTCTTCACACAGACAACCACACCGGCCCCCTTAACGACCGCCAACAAGACGGCTACCTACGATATACCCAAGCGTAGCGTCTACACCCCCTCCATGCACCACATTTGAAGGAGGGAAAACAGAGCGAAGGATCTATAGATGCCGGGTTTACAAGCTCTAAAAAACACTCTAACCATGAATGGTTCTATGAACGTACCCTGTATGTAAAAATACAATACGTGCACATAGCAGGAAATCACGACAATCCTACTTATTTTTATAAATCAGTAGTTCCAACGCTTTACGTATCATTACCAATATGAAAAGATAGGTTACACGATCTTTCTTTTAATAAACACAACAATCCCTGCAACCATAAGCAGAGATCCAACACCCACAACAATATAGCCCCATACGGGAAAGGCATCATCTTTCTTTTCTGAAGATATAGAGCCACTTCTCCCGCTCGAAAAACTTGACCGTACATCATTAGGCATACTTACTGCTGCCTTTTTCAGCGATGTAATAGTTACACCTTTATCAAGAATGTCAAAACCATCTATAACAACTTTGCGACCTTCGATTTTACCTAAACTGCTTTTGACCACCTTCCCGGGCATGGTGAAAGTCAGCCTTAAACTAACGGACTCATACTCTTCGCCTTCATTTGCTTTGGTCGGTGGAATAGTAAACGTATAAGTTTGTCCGTTATCAACTAGTTTGTTTCTTGTCCCGAAAGGGGCATCCGATGACAATTTGCACCGGAGATGCCCACCGGGAGAAGTTACATCCTCCATTCTTGCGTCTAAAGCAAAATTAACTACCCCTCTCAGATAGACTCTAAGGTCTTCACAAGTTCGCCGAACTTTACGCATCATATCATCTGTGTCTTCAAAAGTAAGAACTTCATTTGTGTCACCGTTTTTATGCACTTCTACCGTTCCGTCAATCTTGCATCCTGTCAATACAAAGATGGCTACGCTTGCCAGAACCGCCAGAAGGTGCTGACCGACTTTTGTATGGGTAGACATATCGATTTTCCTAACTTTGCCAAATGGGTACATGTCGTACTTACATCAGCCTAATGCGTAGGCCCTTTCTTTGCCTAAGGCTTCAAGGATCTGACTTGGACAAAGGACCACCCCTCCATATCGAAACTCGTCACCAGCGTGTTCCTTCGGGTCGTAGACGCCACCAAAAAGCTATCGGGGACGATACCGACTATGCGGATCTTGCTCTCCCGTCCCAGTATCTACCTGCCCCACTCCGCCTTGCTCACTCCCCGGCCAAGTCTCAGCTGGAGCATAAGCACCAGGCCCAGGCAAACCGCCAAGCCCGGCAGTCGGCCCAAACCCCACCGGCCCTAAGTCACTACTGACAGGCACCGCTCTGTGTTTTCTCCGCCTTAGCGCCACCACACCACCAACCACAACCAGCACACCACTAGCTACACCAGCCCACACCCACACAGGCACCCCACCAGAAGACGACACCACTCCTCCGCCCTTGGCCGACGAGGACGCACTCGACCCACCGACTTCAGCCTCAATCGACAGTCCATACGTCAAGAAATCAAGATTCTCAATAAACACTTGACGCCCCTCAACACTACCGAGACTCGACTTAACAACTCTCCCCGGCATAGTAACCACTATTCGAGTTTTAAAACCTTCAAAACTCGCATCATCACCATCATGAGCACCGGGATACGTAAAGTAGTATTTATTAGACTTTTTAGACAATTTCACCTTCCCTTTGAAAGGTTTATTGGACGTCAACTTACACGTAAGGTGACCGCCGGCAGGAGTGATGTCTTCCACTTTAGGGTCGTTGACAAACTTAGTCGCTTCTTCAAAGAGAAATTGCACCTCCTTACACGTTTGGTGAAGCTTAACCATGGAATCCCTTGAATCTTCAAACGTGAAGTCAAGCTTCGTGCCGCCATCAGCCCGAAGATCAACTCTCCCATTAATCTTGCAGCCCGCCAAAACGAAGGTAACAATGACCGCGACGACCGCCACCAAACGCGCCCGCCACCTCTCCACACAGCCAACCACAGTGCCCCCTTAACGACCACCAACAAGACGGCTACTTACGACATACTCAAGCGTAGCGCCTGTACACCTGGCCGCACACCGATTCAAGCAAGGAGAAAGTGAAGGCCGAGAGCCCTTTAGCATTCGATCAGAACTCCACTATCTGGTACATGGACAGCAGAATCCTTCGGTTTCCCATCTCAGGGCCTACCGCCGGATACCCAACCGTGTTATCGACATATCTTTGCACTTCAACAGGATTCTCAACACCAAAAGAATCATTGAGCACTGGAGGCCGAGCGTCAGTGAAATTCCAACCCACGGCATAAGCCGCTAGATCCACGTTCTTTGCCTCACAGGTCAAGGCAAGGTTTCCCAGTAAGTTCTCGAGAAGTGTCCGCAACTGCTCGAACCCCAGATCCGGGCCTGCCATACCGAATTCCACAGTCTCATCACGCATCGCACAAGAAATCAGCAAGACGAACGGCGCGGGGTGTTGGGTCAGTTCAGTACCGCGGCATGGACTGGTCGACGTACAGCCACCACTGCCTGAGGCCTCCGGTCACGTTCACAACCTCGACCCCTTCGGCGGCAAGCGCCTTCGCAGCCTTCATTGAGCGCACGCCGCCCAGGCAATAGACGTAAACGGGACCATCCCCATCAGGCAGCTTTTTCGCCGCCGCTGCAGGATCGGCCAGAATATCCGCGAGCGGGATGTGGATCGATGGGCGGATCGCACAGATGGCGCGCTCACTCGAATCGCGCACGTCCAGAAGTTTCGCCCCGCGCGCCAGCCTAACGGCCACTTCAGTCACATTCGCCTCGGGCACACTGCCTTGCGAAGCATCGGAAACGTCACATGCGCTCACTAGTTGTTCTCCTTTCAATGGCGCCGGTCGGTTCGCAGCGCCGACCAACGGAATCGTCTCATACCGGTTCGTCAGCGAGTCAAGCGTCAGCACACTGCCGATGAGCGAATCACCCACCCCGGTGATGAGCTTGAGCGCTTCGCCGGCCATGATCGAGCCGACCTGCCCGCACAGGCTGCCCATA
>CAUSGP010000035.1:0-12215 GCA_963531075.1 uncultured Actinomycetaceae bacterium
CCGTGAGCCTCGCCCCGAGCAAGGCGGGAGCGATGGCGACGACGTCATCCCCCGAAAGCAACTCCATCAACCTCGGAGCAATCTCGGTCGGCCCCGACCCCGCACATCCACCTGACGTCATGCCTCCAGACTATCGGCCCACTCACCACAGGACACACCCACACAACCAAGATCAAGGCCAAGATGAAGACACCGTCAAACAATCGATCCACAACGACCAGGGCTTCGGCCGATGGGGCCGGACGCGCTAAGGCCAGACGCAATGAGACCGGGCACGATAAGGCCGGGCGCAATGAGACCGGGCACGATGAGGCCCTCGATGGGACCGAACGAGCAACCGATCAAGGCAAGCAGGCATCGCCAACCAGGCCAGGCCTCCATAACCAATAAAGCCCACCCCAACCCCAACCGATCAGCCCGAGGCTGCCCGCCCCGCCCAGCATAGATTTACGCCAATCGCGCTTCGAAGCTCTCAAAGCCCGCCGTGTTTGCCGCATCGACCATCTCGGCAAGGCGCTTCGCCCAGGCCCGCCGGTCCCAGGCGAGCGCCTGAGCGCGGAAAGCCACGGGCGTGCCGTCGCTTCGAGCCTCCTGCAGCGCGAAGTTCCGCACCCCGCGAGCGCGCAGTTCTCCGAGCAGCTCCTCGAAACGCTCCGCGGCGGGCGCGCGGGGGTAAACGGTGGTACGCACCTCGTAGTCAAACCCGGTGGAGCCGGGCGCATTGGAGGAGTTTGTGCGCTCGCCTTCTATCGCACCAGGATCCGCGGGGAATTGCTCGGCGGCCTCCAGCACGATGTCCAGCGACCGCCAAGCTTTCACCCCCGCTCCGAACCCGGTCGCGGCAGCGTAATCCTCAGGCATAGCTTTGACGTCGATACCCACCCAATCAATGTGCGGCAACACCTTTGTAAGTGCACGGGGATAGGCTCCGGCCGTGTGCAGGCCGACGCCGAAACCGTATTCGCGCACCCGCCTGGCCGCGTCGACGACTCCCGCCTGGCGCAGCGCCTCGCCACCCGTGAGGACGACGCCGTCAAGCAGTCCTGCCCGTCGGGCCAGAAGCGCCTCCACCCGTGACCATCGAACTGTCCCCGGGGCTTTCGGGTCGAGGATCGCCTCGTTCTGGCAGTATGGGCAGGCAAGCGGACAGCCCTGAAGGAAAACCGTGGCGACGAGTTTGCCGGGCCAGTCCACCGTGGAAAGGGGAACAAGCCCGGCGATCGCCAGAGATTCGGCCGCGGGCGCATCATCGCGGGCAGCACCCCACTCCGCCCGCGAAGCCGCTTGCCTCGCCACATCATTTAGCGTCGACGCATCTTTTGCCGGCATCATCTGTCTCACGGCACCTTCTATCCCGGACTCACGGCACCTTCTGTCCCGGAGCCTCAGCCAACTTTGCGGTTGCGACGTCGCCGAGCCTACCGCCGCCGTCACCACCACAGCGCTTCGGCTTCCATGGGCACACGTGAGGACGAGTCAATTTCGACCTCATCCTCTACGCAGCGCCCCGGCATCCACAGGCACGCGCTCCGCATCGGCTGCGGCATCGCCAGTCGAGACTCCCGCATCGGCTGCGGCGTCGCCAGTTGCGACTCCCGCATCCGCCGCCGCCACAGGCTCGCCGATCAAGCTCTTAACCCCGGTCTTCCCGCGCACATCCGCGCTGATCTCGGGAAGCTGCGAGGCTTTCTCGGTGAAGGGCGTGCGCTCGTTGTACTCGCCTTTCTTTCCGATGTTGAAGGAGGCCACCGGGCGGAAGTAGCCCATGACCCGCGTCCACACCTCGCATTCCTGCGGCTCGGCGTCGGGGTTTTCGGCGGCGCAGCGTTCGCAGAGCTTGTGCTCGCCGGCAAGGTAGCCGTGGACCGGGCAAATCGAGAATGTGGGGGTGATCGTGATGTACGGAAGGTGGAAGTTCGTCAGCGCCCGGCGCACGAGCTCCTTGCACGCTTGGCCGGAGCTCATCCGCTCATTCATGTACAGGTGCAGAACCGTCCCTCCCGTGTACATCGATTGAAGGTCGGCCTGCATCTCAAGCGCCTCGAAGGCGTCTTCCGTGTAGGCGACGGGCAGCTGCGACGAATTCGTGTAGTACGGCTGGGCGTCCGTCCCGGCTTGGAGGATGCCCGGGAAGCGCTTGCGGTCTTCTTTCGCGAAGCGGTACGTGGTGCCCTCTGCCGGAGTGGCCTCGAGGTTGTACAGGTTCCCCGTCGCCTCCTGGTAGGAAACGAGGCGGTCGCGGACGCGCTCGAGCACGCGCAGGGCGAAGGCGTGGCCCCACTCGTCGGCGATGTCGCAGCGGTCGTCCGTGAAGTTGCGGATCATTTCGTTCATCCCGTTGACGCCGATCGTCGAGAAGTGGTTGTTCAGGTGCCCCAGGTAGCGCAGGCTGTAGGGGTACAGGCCGGCGTCCATGAGCTCTTGGACCTTTGCCCGCTTCTTTTCGAGTGTCGAGGACGCAAGGTCCGCCAAGTGGTCGAGGCGCGCGAAAAGCCCTTCTTCGTCACCCGCGTACACGTATCCGAGCCTCGCCAGATTGATTGTGACGACGCCGATCGAGCCGGTCAGCTCGGCCGAGCCGAAGAGGCCGTTGCCGCGGGCGAGCAGCTCGCGCAGATCCAGCTGGAGGCGGCAGCACATCGAACGGATCATACCCGGGTCTAGCTCGGAGTTGATGAAGTTCTGGAAATAGGGCAGGCCGTATTTGGCCGTCATCTCGAACATCAGCTGGGCGTTCGGCGAATCCCAGTCGAAGTCCTTCGTCATGTTGTAGGTCGGGATCGGGAAGGTGAAGACGCGGCCGTCGGCGTCGCCCTCGGTCATCACCTCGATGTAGGCGCGGTTAATCATGTCCATCTCGGCCTGCAGCTCGCCGTACGTGAAATCGCAGACCTCCTCGCCGACGTAGGGGTAGTCCTCGGCGATGTCGGCCGGGCACGTCCAGTCGAACGTGAGGTTGGTGAACGGGCACTGGCTCCCCCAGCGCGAAGGAACGTTGAGGTTGAAGATGAGTTCCTGGATGCACTGTTTAACTTGGCCATAGGTCATAGCATCGAGCCGTACGAAGGGCGCCATGTAGGTGTCGAACGAGGAGAACGCCTGGGCGCCAGCCCATTCGTTCTGCAGCGTTCCCAAGAAGTTGACAACCTGTCCGCACGCCGCGGAAAGGTGCTTTGGCGGGCCCGAGGAAATCGCACCGGGAATCCCGTTGAATCCTTCTTCGAGCAGACGGCGCAGCGACCACCCCGCGCAGTAGCCGGCCAGCATGTCGAGGTCGTGGATGTGGTAGTCGCCTTCGCGGTGGGCGAGGGCCTCCTCCTCACTGTAGACGGTGACCAGCCAGTAGTTCGCGATGGTCTTCCCCGCCGCGTTGAGGATGAGGCCACCCAGCGAGTACCCCTGATTCGCGTTCGCGTTGACCCTCCAGTCCGAACGCTCGAGGTACTCGTCCACAGTGGAGACTGCGTCGATTACGGGGAGCTCACGGGCCGAATGCGCTCCGAGCTCCTCTGCGACAGGGGGCGTCTGCCACGCATCCACGGAGGAAGGAGCCCCATCAAGCCCCTCGGGAATACGAGCCATTCTCGGTTGTGCGTTTTTGTTTTCGGTTGACGACTGTTTGGTCGGTGCCATGTGCTTCCTCTCCTGAATCACCGAAGTTTCCAGGCCTCCGGCGTGCAGGACTGACGCTACTATCATAAACACTACATCTAGTAGGTGACACGCCACGAATACACAATATATTGACGCTTTCCAGTTAGCTTGTAGCTGTCTATGGCCCCCAGTAGGAGTGCACTAATGTTGGGAGAATGCCGATACTGAGGACGGGCGGGCATTAAACAGTCAGGAATGAGCAGGCGCGAACCAACGGGAACGGGCGGGTGCGAACCAACGGGAACCGGCGGGTGCCCTCTCGTCGGGGATCGCATTCGGTCCGGATATGCAACTACTCAGTGAGGCGCTGTGACGCGCGCTCGGCGTAGGGACACAACGGCACATGCACAAGACGAGCGCTACATCTTCGCTAGGCACAGCGGCACATTCTCGGAAAGGCGCGGCAGCGCGTGCTTGGTGAGGCACACTTATGGGGTGGCAGCACCAGATCTCCTCTCTAGCGTCCTAGCTCACGCCGCGCCGGGGCAAGTCTCGGCCGTCGTCGAGATTCCCGCGCGGGACGCAGAAGAAGCCGATTTGCCCGAGTGGGTCGGCCCCGAAATGAGGCAGGCACTGGCGAAACGGGGAATATCGAAGCTGTGGTCACATCAAGCCGAGGCCGCCCAGCTCTTGCACGATGGGGTGCACACCGTGATAGCCACCGGTACCGGTTCGGGGAAATCTCTTGCCGCATGGATGCCGGCCCTCAACCTCATCAGCGCAAGGAATCGAAGCGAGAAGAGCACAGGTCGGCAAGACGAAAGCGCCGCTCCACACAGCGAAGTGGGCGTCATCTCGCGAAACGGAAACACGGCTCCACGCAGCGCACTCCAGACAAATGGAAAGGGCGCCACTCCGCAAGACCGAAAAGCCACTCCGCAAGACCGAATGAAGGCCACACGGCAAAAGGAACTGCAAGGCAACGGCGGTCTCGCGAACATTCGCTACCGGCCTACGATTCTCTATCTAGCTCCCACGAAAGCGCTTGCGGCAGACCAATACGCTGGTTTGTCGCAGTTTGCAGGCGAGGTCGATCCACGGATTGGAATCGCCACAGCCGACGGCGATGCGGAGGCACCAGCCAAACGGTGGGCCCGCGAGTACGCCGATGTCGTACTTTCAAACCCCGATTTTCTCCAGCACGTCATGCTCGCCTCCCATGATCGTTGGGCAAGACTGTGGCGTGGTTTGGCGATGGTTGTGATCGACGAATTCCATTCATATCGGGGCGTTTTCGGCGCAAACGTCGCAGCGACCGTGCGCCGACTCATGCGCATCGCGGCCCACTACGGCGCATCGCCCACTCTCGCATTTCTCTCGGCGACGAGCGGTGATCCAGCCGAAACCGCCCGACGCTTCCTGGGTGAATCTTTCGGACCGGTCCAAGCTATCGAACGCGACGGTTCGCCGCGGGGACAACAGTGGCTCGTCCTGTGGAAATGCCGCGAAACCGCCGTTCTACGAAGCGAAAGCCGCATCGACGTCAAGCGCCCCACCACTCCACTGCGTGCAGCGAACACGGAAGCGGGCGAGCTCATGGGAACTCTGGTGGCTGGGGGCGCCCAAACTTTGACCTTTGTCCGTTCGCGGGCGGGAACCGAACGAGTAGCGGAAATCGCCCGCGAATGGCTGGCCGTTCACGCTCCCGATCTCGCGAAGGGCGTCGCCGCATATCGCGGCGGGTATCTGCCAGAGGATAGGCGCGCCCTCGAAGATGCCCTGAGATCCGGCGATTTGCGAGCATTGGCGACGACCAACGCACTGGAACTGGGAATCGACATTTCGGGCCTTGACGCGGTGATCGTCACGGGATGGCCCGGCACGCAGGCTTCTTTTGCCCAGCAGATCGGGCGCGCAGGCCGTGCGGGCAAGGCGGGCGTGGCCGTGTTCATCGGGCGAGACAACCCGCTAGACCAGTACCTTCTTGCCCACCCCGAGGCGATCACGCAAACGCCGGTCGAAACCAACGTCTTCGACCCCACCAATCCTCATGTGCTCGTTCCGCACATCTGTGCGGCAGCCGCCGAGCTTCCCCTTACGGAGGCCGATGCTCTGACTTTTGGGCTCGAAAGCACCACGCTTTTCGACAACCTCGCCTCTGACGGTTTGCTGCGTCGCCGCCCGCGTGGCTGGTTCTGGAACACCGCCTTGGGGGCGAGCGCTCATGACATGGTCAGCCTGCGCGGGGACGGCGGAACAATTTCAATCGTCGACGGCGATTCCGGTGTTTTGCTGGGAACAGTCGATGCATCCCGAGCCGACACGACCGTTTTCCCCGGCGCCATTTACCTTCACCAAGGGATGGCCTATATGGTCGAAGGGCTCGACGGGGACGTGGCACTCGTCCACCGCCACCGAGACGAGGAAATTCGAACATACGCGGCCCAGTCGACGTCGGTGCGCCTCCTTTCCACCGACCGGCTCGAATACACCGATTTCGGGACCTGGGCTCGCGGGGAAGTCCTCGTGACGTCTCAGGTCATCGGGTACGACATTCGACGCGCCGACGACGGCCTTTACTTGGGACGCATGCCGCTCACCATGCCAGTTCGCGAGCTTCACACCTCCGGAACATGGTGGACGCTTAGTTCCCAAGCTCTGGAACGAACAAAGATCGACACAAGCGACCTTCCCGGGGCGCTCCACGCGGCAGAGCATACGTCGATTGGCATCCTTCCCCTGCTGGCCACGTGCGACCGTTGGGATTTAGGAGGCCTGTCGACCGTTCAACACGGCGATACAGGAACGGCAACCGTCATCGTCCACGATGCCGTCCCCGGCGGTTCAGGCTGCTCCCTCCGCGGATTCGAGCATGGGCGAATATGGATGGACGCCACCCTCTCGGCTTTAGAAGGCTGCCCCTGCTCAAACGGATGCCCGCGTTGCGTTCAATCCCCCAAGTGCGGCAACAACAACGAACCGCTTTCGAAGAGCGGCGCGATCAAGCTCCTGCGCACAGTGACGCGTGGAATGCCATTTTGACTGAGGAATGATCACGACTTTCCTACGCACGGCGTTGCGGGAAATGCGCCTTTTTGAGGGAGATTCCCTTTGAATGGAATCACTTTCTTTTATGGAATACGCATCCCTGGAGTGGCGTCCGACAGCACGAGTAGACGGCTTCCGACAGCACGTCCCGTATATTTTGATTAAACGTATGCCGCACGTGGGACATGCGGACGCCTCTACGCAAGTCCCACGCGGTCCTGGCTGGACGAGGTTTGTAGCCGAGGTTGGCCACCCTTCGCGGGAATCGCTTCGCGCCAACTCTCAGTCCGCTCCAACAGCCGGCCCAGCCCAGGCTTCAGCTACATAATTCACCCCCAAATACGTCAGTTTCGTTGAAACCTTCACTTTTGCGAGAGAGTTTTCAACGTCGCAAACCGTCAGCATAACGCCATATTTTTGTTCGACGTCTCCGGCTGCCGGACAGCCGCCGCGCCCCACGGAGTTGCGCTGCGCCGACCCCAACGCCACCATGTCGGCGGCATTCTGGGCCTTGGCTATGCTCGCACACGTCGAGGCGATCATGAGCATCACAACCGTGAATGTGCAGACAACAAAGAGAAAACCGACCGTGAGAACCATCCCTGCACCGGATTCAAGATTTTCGGGAAGGCCTCGACGCCGCCGTAGACATTCGTATGGCCTCAGCTTGCCACGCCACGTCGGTCCTGCAGTTCGAGCTGTTCGGGTGGCCCTGGCGCTGGCCTCGGCATGCAAATTGTCGCCGCCAAGATTCTCGCGCTCAATCATGGCTCTCCCACACCAGACGAACCAGATTGCCCACCAAAGTTGTCAATCTCGGCTCCCGTTCGGGGCTCCACTGAGGCGATGACGGAGGCATGCCCTTCTACACCCAGCTTTCCGCTCATCCCCGTCCGCGGAGCATACACCACAGCTTCAACGGTATTGCCGCCGCTGACGACGTTCACTGACGCACCCGGGAAAGAACGGTCAACTGCTTGTTTGATCTCAGCCTGGCTTTCTCCCAAAGATGCCATTCGAGCAGCCATCCTAGCGGCATCATTGGCTTCGAGATAGGTAACAGCCACGTGCCCCAACGCAAGCGCCAGGGCTGTGACGAACGCGAGAACCAGCGAACCGATGGCCACCTCACTGGTCACCATCCCCGATTCCCCACCCTCGCTGCCTTCACTCAAGAAACCAAAATCCGCTTCTCTACTCGATCGATTCAATCCGAGCCGTTTATCGCGGCGCCGCCCCAAGCGCCCACGGGCTTTTCGAGCGACAAAAGGCTGCCTGGCACTGTTGCCGCGCCCGTGGAAGCTATTCATCTGTACTGTGCGACGTCGTCCATTCCGAGGAAACCTTCGCCGCAGTGGAAACACGTCATCTACAGTGTCATGGCGTGTAGTCACTTTACGGCGGACGATCTCACTGCGACAGATTACGGCACGCCCCAAAGCCACCCTGCGGCGAGCTGCTTGACGCCCTAAAGGCGCTTCATGCCGGGCTACGGCCTTTTTATAGGTCTTCTCACAACAAACAGTTTCCCGTTTCGGGCGCGTCTCACATCGCTCCCCGACTTTCCCAAGAGCCGCCCCGCGCCGAATCGTCGCTGTGCGACGGATTGCAACGCGACGCGGCAGAGAACGTCGCCAAGCAATTCGACGTTTCTCTCTCGACCCGGCCACAGCGTGATGCGGAAAGCGCCCACGGCGTGAGAGTGCTCCGCTGCCTGTAATTGGATATTGTTTCATCTCATTTCTCCACGCTCTGGTTCTAAGAACACTCGGGTGGATTCGGGCGAAGTGCGTGACTTCGCCCGAATCCCGCATCACATTCCAGGAACCGAGAAAATCTTGCCCAACAATGTCTTCATCCCATTGCGGAACCACTCTTGATTGATGAGCCACCACAGAACTCCGGCGACGCCAGTGGCGGTCACCGTGCCGATGGCATACTCGGCGGTGGCCATTCCAGCTTCGTTAGACTGTTCGTCGATTCCGACGAATCCACTATGAACGTTCATTGCATCTCTCCTATCTGTCAGCAACATTTTGTTGCCGACAGTTAACTTTTTCAGAACTTTGACGTTTTATGGCTATTTAATTAGCGTTTGTGGATCATTTAGGCACAAATCTTTCTGTGGACCGATCAGGCTTCCGACCGCCCCGACGGCGGGTTGCTTTCAATGACTCTCGTCGATAAATGCGTGTTGAAAGGAAAACTCAGCTCGACCTTGATTAGAAGACGCGATTTTTGGGCTGGCTAACGCAAGAAGGCGACTGAATGGAATGAGTAAAAACCAAGCAGTGACAGACAGGACGAACCATGCAGCATTCCAAACAAAAGGCCACAAAAATACCCTCGTGGGTTATAAGCCATAATTTGGAACTTATAATCCACGAGGGCGCATTAAATGCACGTATAACACGTCAAATTAGTTATAAGGAATTTTTCAATCCAATAAATTAGAGTCTGAGAGCCATCCTTACTTCAAAATTGCAATGCCTGCCGAAACGACAATCGGAACCACTCCAAGCAGAATGAATGCGGGAAGGAAGCACAGCCCTAGCGGAAGAACGAGCTTGGCCCCTAATTTTGCGGCAGATTCGCGCGCTCTTCGCACGCGTGCCGCCCTCAGGCCTGCGGCTGTCCTTTCCAACAACGGCGTGGCGGCTGCGCCGTCGACCCATGCTGGCTCGAGCGCATCGCGCAGCGGACGAAAACGACTGGGAACATCCTGCCAGGCCTCTTGCCACGTTCCGCCCATGGCCAACGACTTCGCCGCGTACTCCAGACATGATTCTTCTTCCTCCTCGGACAGCGCCGAATCCAGCGAGGTCAAAAGCGCGGGAATCGAACATCCTGAGCTCACAGCGGCCACCGCCAAATCAGCGACCATGGCCTGATCCATCAGCGGCAGACGCATCTGCGCGTCATCCTTTTTATTACCCGGCATAAAAGGCTCGACAGACCAGGCCACCGCGATGACGAGAAGAACAGCGGACATCACGATGAACCACATCGTTATTCCTCCTTTTCCGCGCATCGAACCAAGCGACGCACCCATAAGATTCCAAGTGTTTCAAGAGCGAATCCGGAAGCAAGCAACGTTCGCCCGAGCCCTGCGGACGTCAAGAATTCAAGCGTGCCAGCCCCCATGAAGGACCCCAAGAGCAGCCCGAGGATCGGGCCCCAAGGCCAGCACCCGCGCGCTGGCCTTGGGGCCAGCTAACGCCACACGCCGCGCGGCAGCCGATTCGCCGGCTTCCGTCACCCCTGCAGCACATGCATCGAGGACATCTGCCGTGGGAGCACCCGTCGTCTGACTTAGCCGGCACACGGCGATGGCCGGAGGAACGCCCAAGCGGACATCGTCAGCCTTCCGACCGCGTGCCATCCATAATCGACGAAGTGCAGCGGGCACGCCGGCGTCGTCAAGCGTTCCCCCGTCTTCGAAGCCGGCGCGAGCAAAGGTCTGCTTCCAGGCTCTTTCCACGGACGCGCCGGCTCTCATACGGGTCGCCGTTTCCGCAACGAGCATTCCAACATCAACATGCGAAGAGAGCTTTTCCCCACGGTTCATCCTTGTTCTCCTTCATTGCTTCGCGCTGCATCCCGCCGAAGCCGCACGAGCCTCGGCTCGCTATGAGCACCCCCGAATACGTTTCGCATACCGCCAGACACGCCTCGCGGGCCATCCGATGCACTGGCAGGATCGCCCAACCCGACCCGTGCCGCCAGATTCGGCCACGCAGGGCCCCGCGTCACCCGATCTTCATCAAAATCCAAAGCGACAGAGGCTCTCAGCTCGCTGCGGCAACGTTCGAGAACAGCTACCTGAGCGAGAACACGCGCACCTGCCCGGCGTTCGATGTGGAGTACGGCATCCAGCGCACTTGCCGCCTGAGCGGCGACCACTTCCTCGCCCATTCCAGCCAAGGCGCCGAGCGCTGTAAGCCGGGCAGGAACATCGGCGGCCGAATTAGCATGAATCGTCGCCCATCCGCCTTCGTGCCCGGTATTCAAAGCTGCGAGCACCTCGCGCACCTCGACTCCCCGACATTCGCCGAGAACGATTCTGTCGGGCCTCATCCGCATGGCAGCCCGCACCAGTTCGCTCATGACTATTTCCCCGGTCCCCTGAACGTTCGCCCTGCGCACTTGCAAATGAACCACGTGCGGGTGGGCAGGGCGCAGTTCCGCCGACTCTTCGATCACAAGAATTCGCTCGTCGCCTGGAACTTCTCCCAGAATCGCCGAAAGCAAGGTCGTTTTCCCCGAGCCAGTGGCGCCCGAAACGATGACGTTGGCGCGTTTGGCAACTAACGCCAGCAGCAACCGATGCGCGAATTCGCCAAAAGTTCCGCGAGCTTCGAGCTCGGCCAACGAAAACGAGACTGCCCTGTGTGCACGCAACGAAATCAGGGTGCCTTCGGCAGCGAGAGGCGGAAGTACAGCGTGTAACCTTAACCCGTCGGGAAAGGTGCCATCGACGATCGGAGACGAATCGTCAAGTCGCTGACCGCAAGCCGCGGCGAGACGCACGGCAAGAGCGCGTACCGAGGAGTCATCGCTCAAGCTGTCGCTAGCGCGCTCGTCTCGCTGCAGCCCGCGGCCACGATCCACCCATACGCCTTTGCCGCCATTGACGAGTACGTCCGTGACAGTCCTGTCGTTGAGAAGGGGGTCAAGAGCAGGCCCTGCTCCCGCGACGGCCTGGCGCAGCTGCTTTCCCAGCCCGACGACGTCGCGTGCGCTGACCGCGCTTGGATCGAGCATAGCCAGGGTGTTGACGTCGTCGATCCCGCGCGCAAGGCTCGCCCGTATCCGCCGGATCGCCTCGGCCTCTTCACGCCCCGTACCCCTTTCGAGATCGCGGGCGCCTTCGAGGCCTTCTGCCCGAAAAGATCCGGGCCTCGCATCACAATCAGAGCGGGGTCGGCCGCTAGACAAACCGAATGCCTGCCGAGGCCCACTCGTTCTTTTTTCACCAGCGCGATCAAATGCGAGAGTCATTGCAACTCCCAGGATGCACGGGCCAAGGAAGCAAGGTCGCGGGCCGTCGCCGACCTCTTTCGCTCGCCGACGCCGACCCCATGTTCGACGTCGCCGGCAAGACTCGCCAACAGACGGACGGGAAAAACAGAATCGACGCCGAGGTCCTGAGCCAAAGCGACCGCCTCGCCGCTTCCCATTCCCAGTGCTGCCACAAGGACTCCCAAACCGGATGGCACGCATGCCAACGCCCGCGCAAGCTGGCGTTTCGGACCGCATCCGCCTCGCACAACGAAAATCACTCCGTCGACCCACGCGAAGAGCCGGTGGCAAACCGTGCCTTCGACCAGCGCCTCCCCCGGCATATCGACGATACACACATCGCTCACCTGTGAAAGTGCCGCTATGGCCGCCTCCCCCACTTTCCCGCTCGGCATCGCACCGCGGCGGTCGGCGCTGAGCACGGCAAGCCCGTGCGCACCGGGAAGCGAATTCCAAAGCCTACCGGGTACGAGCACGCCAGAATCCGAACGAAGATCAGCCCATCGCACCCCCGACTCCTCGTCGAAGGCCAGAAGTCGCTCGATCCCCGC
>CAUSGP010000036.1:0-11950 GCA_963531075.1 uncultured Actinomycetaceae bacterium
GCATGCAACAACCTCGTGCGTGGGCTCGCCGGCGTGGACCCCAATCCGCGCAAGCTCAGCGAAGATCTCGATTCTTCGTGGGAGGTGCTTGGCGAGCCCGTTCAGCAAGCCATGCGTGTGGCGGGCCTGGCAGGCGCGACCGGGATGGGGAACCCGTATGAGCGGCTAAAAGAGCTCACTCGCGGGCGCCGGGTCACAGCTGAAGCCATGCGCGAGGCAATCGCTTCACTGGGCATGCCCGACGACGTTGCCGCGCGCCTGACGGCGCTAACACCCGCAAGCTATACGGGACTGGCCGCTCAGTTGGTTGACTTCCTCGATGGCGCCGCCTATTTCAGCGGTGCGAAGCCGACAAAAGCTGCAGCATCCCCGGAGGAGGCCAGGAGCGAGACCACTCGGGCGGAGGCGGTTGAGCAGGCGGGGAACGAAGCCGCCGAAGCGGGTGTGGTTGAGCCCGAGGAAACCGAGAACGGGTAATTGGCCGATAGAGAGGGATGACCGGCCGGGACAGAGAACGAGCGCCTCATCTGTCTCAGGTCCGCAGCATGGGCAAGTCAACCTAACCGGCCCGCCATTCGACCCTCATGATGCTCGATCCCGCAATATACGCAAGCAAGCCTGGGCCTGGTTGCGCCTATTCGTTTCCTGCACGCCCTGCAACTTCTGCGCCTCTGTCAAGACGGGAGTCATATCACATGAGAACCGCAGCCGTTTCTCAGGCTCGAATGTCAAAATATTGAAGGCTTTTCGCTTCTCGAACGGCGTACGTCGTGAGTGATGCGAGTGAGACCGAACCGGTACAGCACGACCGCGTGGAGCGTACGTGCGGCCAGTACGCATCGCGTGGGTCAAAGCGTATCGGTGAATGTGAAAACGTACAGAGAATAAGGAGACCTCGTGCTTCGATTCCTTGCCGGCGCGTCGTCGTCGGCCGATCCGCAGGCGCTTTCGGGCATCGCGGGATGGGCCGTCGACGTCATGAACAACCTCGGCGGACTCGGCGCCGCGTCCCTCATTGCGTTGGAGAATCTATTCCCACCGTTGCCATCCGAGGTGATCCTGCCCCTGGCCGGTTTCACTGCAGGCACTGGAAACGGCAACTTCACACTCATCGGGGCGATCCTGTGGTGCACGGCAGGATCCGTGGTTGGTGCATGGGCGCTTTACGGTGTCGGCGCATTGCTCGGCCGGGAGCGCACCCGCAAGATCATGGGCAAGCTGCCGCTGGTAAAAACCTCCGACATCGAAAAAACCGAAGCCTTCTTCGATCGCCGCGGCACGTGGACGGTTCTATTCGGCCGCATGATTCCAATCTTCCGCTCGCTCATATCGATTCCCGCGGGCGTCACTCGAATGAACTTCTGGAAGTTCACCGCTTTGACGACGGCGGGGTCCGCTGTGTGGAATACAATTCTCATTTGGGCCGGCCACGCTCTCGGCTCAAACTGGACGAAGGTGGAGGGCTACGTCGGAATTCTGACGAAAGTCACCATCGTGGTCTGCCTGCTCGGTGGATCCCTATGGATATGGCTGCGCGTTCGGGCGAATAGACGCAAGCGCGAGGCCGGAGCAGTCGAAAGCTGAGCGATCCGCCTGCTAGAGCGCCGTCGTTCCCTCGGTGCCCGGTGCTACCGAAGTCCATGCACAGGGATCCGATCGCAGCAACGGGCCGCACCCGTCCAAGCATGCCAATCGCAGCAGTCCAAACAGGGTCTGCCAATTACAACAGTCTGGACAGGATTCTCCAATCACAGCACCCCAATCACAGCCTGGACATCCGGCGCTTTGAAGCCCCTTCCTCGATAGAGTGAGGAGGGTAAGCGGAGGAAGGCAGACCTCAAGCCGGCTTCGAAAGCAAGCTCTAAAGGCAGGCTTCAGTGGACGAGAACTATCGAATAGACGTCAGTTACAACCTCGCTGTGGCGCCATGGCGCGCACGGGCCTACATCCAGGGCGGAAAAGAAGACTTCTGCGGATTCGCAGTCAATGCCGCCGACGTGACGGACATGGAGGACGTCGGCGATTTCATCGATCTATTCGGCTCGGCGATCGACCCGGAAAATTTCTCCCCCACAGACCCCATTCACATCCTCCGCGTCCCGACGAACCCCTTCGTGCAAACGGTGCGCGCAGTAGGGCCAACGCATCCTGACGCCCTGCTGGGAGGAATCACGGAAAGCCCTCCCTACGACGGATCCGGCATCGCCCACGGAGGAGGTACCTCCACGGACCTGCTGTGGATAGAGCCCACGCGCTTGACCGCCGGAGCCGAGCTATGGCGCCACTTTCCCGGAACTGTGCGGGATCTACTACGGGGCGGCTCTAGGATGGCGGAATATGCGCACCGACGAATTCGCAGCCTCCGCCCCCAGCGACCTCATAGGCCCCGTCATCAAAAGAGAATGGGGGCAACTGCCGGTCGACGTCGAAGTCGAGAACGGCGAACCCGTCGCGGTGACGATGGTCTCCCCCATAAATCCGCCTCAAGAAGAGGGATTCGCACAAGTTTCGAGCGGAATGTGGGTCAAGAGAATCGAGCTCTCCGACGAGCTCGTGTACGAAAACCAACGCTACGCCACGATCAACAACGTTCAGTCACGCCTCGTGAGATTCATGCGGGGAGAAAACGGCGAGAAACGAGTGCTCGCGGTTGCGCGCACGGTGGACTCCGGCTATGTCCACAATCGCGGCTTCATGCGCGTAGAACCCGGTGTTTTTGCCGCCATGCCAACGGTGGAAGAGGTTGCGCCGATACATGTGAGCAGAATGGCAGCTCCCTTTTCATGGAACACGGCCGACAAGCCTCCAATTACCCGCAAGCGCAAGAAAGAACGCTCCAACTACAACATCGACGAGCTCCTAGAAGAGATCGCCACCGTGGTGACCAGCATTGCGCCCCCGATTTGGGAAAGATTCGACTTTGTGGTCCAGATCGTCGGCGAACAGGCCAGCGTCGAAGGGCATTACGTGATTGACGCCGAAAAGGACGAGAGAGAATTCGTCAGCTCGGTTCCCACTGCCATCTTGAGGTACCTCCTGGAAATCAAGATGATCCACTATCGGCAAGGGCTCGGCGCCCCCTTGGCCTACGCCCTTACCGTATTCCGAAACGAGCCCCAGAGCGTCGACATCATACCTTTTCCCGTCGAACACCCGCCGATGGTCGAAAGCATCACGGCATTCGATTGGGCAATCGAAATCCAGCACTTCCACCATGAAGAACGCCCCGATTGGGTCCGTCGGCTCACGGGGCAGGAAGACTCGTGAGAAAAGGCAGCAATTACGGCGTCTTCAGCCAAACCGCGGCACCGGCAACTCCGGCAACCAACGACAGGACAAGCGAAGGAGCACCATGAGCATTATCTGCCAATTGGCGGTCACCCCCTGGCAGGTGAATAGATATCTTTCCGAGGGAGCCGAGGATTTTTGCGGCTTCGCTCTCAACGCCGCAAGCATTGAGAGCGTGCGCGACGCCGACGACCTGCGCGACCTACTGCTGTGCAAAATATGCGAATCCGACTTTCCTGCGAACCAACCGTTGAACATCCTGAAAGTTCCCCTTGATCCGTTCGTTCATGCTCGACGAGCAGTAGGGCCGCTGCACCCCGACGCATTCATGGGCGGCGTCATAGAGAATGCACCCTACGATCCTTCAGGAGTCGTCGGTGCTGGTGGAATCACTGCTGAGCTCCTCTGGATTGAGCCGGGGCGCCTGACGGCAGGTTCCGAACTGTGGCGTTTTCATTCTGGCGGCACTGAACCGGAGCTTGTGGCCGTCTACCACGGCGTCGCCTGGGGCTGGGGAGACGCGCGCACGGGAACGTTCATCGCCGCAGACCCCAGCAAGCTCATGGGCCCGGTGGTCAAACGCGATTGGGGGACGATTGCCGTCGACGTCGAAACGGACGGCGTCAATCCCACAGCTGTCACCCTCGTTGCCCAGAAGAAGCCGCCGGAGGAAGGATTCGAAAAGCTTCCCACCGGCCTATGGACCAAACGCATCGAATACCACAAAGACCTGCTCATCTACGAGAATCGCCTTTCAGCGGTAGCACGCGGCGTACCCGTACGCATAACACGACTGGCCCCTTCACCGAAGGGAACGGAAGCTTTGGGCTTCGCCCTCCTCATTGACGCGTCCTATGCGATCGGCAACCGAGTGTTCCGGATCGCCCCAGGCGCATTTTTTTGCCTTATGCCGATAGACGAGATGGAAAAGCAGGTGAGAAGCGAGGGGCTGCCTTACAGGTGGGACTCCTCGCATTCCCCCGCGGTGACGATGCTGCCCTCGCACGAGCGCTCAAATTACGACATCACTTCCCTTCTGAAAGACATCCACGCGCTTATAGAGAGCATCGCGCCGGAAAAATGGAATATGTGCACAATCATCGTGCAAGCCGTAGGAAAACAATTCCATTATGGGGGCAACTTCCACATTCCCAACTCGTCGGAGGACGAGGGCGATCACTCTGGCGCGAAGGAGACAGGAACGGAAAGCCTGGGAGGCAATGGTAAGGCTGGCCAGCCGGGCGACGTCTCGGGCCAGGACGGCGGCGGCAAAGCGTTGAGTGGCAGGCCCTCGCGGCCCGTCTACGGCGGAATCGTCGAGGAAGTGTCCCTGCTGCCCGGTGCCATCCTCGAGTATGTGGGGCAAATCAAGAAGCTTGCGGCAACGCCCGAGCGCGGGGCTCCGCTGGCTTTCACCCTGCAGATCAGCGCTTTGGGCGAAACCAAGCTCAATGTGACGTACGAGGAAGAGCCTCCGCTGATCGAATCGATCACCCCCGAGGCTTGGGCCGCTGAAATAGAAGAGTTCCCACGCCCGAATCCTCCGGAATGGGCGTCAAGGTTCACGGGCTGAGTCGAGGTGCACGGGCTTAACGGACTAACCTCCGGTACCTCGGCCAACCCCGGCATCCCTGAGGCCATGTGCAGCGCAACGCCCGCTGAGGCACCCAGCTGAGTGGGCCCGAAGCCTCTGCCACGGTCGCGTTCCTGGCGCAGCCGGCCTCTCTGGGTTTGTCGCTGTTGTGGCGGGCAAAAATCCGGCGTTCCTGACGCAGCCGGCCTTCGGCAGTCGCATCCCTCTGGCAGTCATACTTCTTCGACAATCGTGTCCTTTTCGCCACCATTCTTGCCGAAATAACGAGCGAGGCGTAGACGTTGAAGGTACAGGACGGCGCACGAGGCGCCGTAATCGAAGGAGTGAAAAGACATGACATTCGACCGCACCATCGAGCTCGGAGTCACCGGCATGACGTGCGAGCATTGCGTTGCCCATGTGACCGAAGAGCTCAAGGCTCTCCCCGACGTCGTCAATATTTCCGTGACCCTCGCAAAAGGCGGGACCTCGAAGGTCCTCGTGTACACGAACGCCGACATTTCCGATGCCGCGCTCAAGGAAGCCATCGACGAGGCCGGCGAATACAACGTCGAATCAATCGTCCGCTGAGGAATTTCTCAGTGGGAAGGGCCGTCCGCTGAAAGGACCGTCCGCTGAATGGATTGTCGCTTGCGGCCGTCGTTGCTCTGCGACGGCCGCAAGTCATTCCACCGGCATCTGAAAATCCCGGAGTTTTAAGATTGGAGTGCCGTCAAGATGACGTCAGCCGCACATCGAAACCAGGCGCCTGCGGATCACGACCGCGGGCGCGAGAATCGGTCCCAGGCGACCGCGGAGAGTAACCACGTGCTCGCGGACAGCCCAGACCCGGCGAAGGGCTCGAAGATCGTCGCCTCGCGCAACCACGCACCCGCAAATCAGCCCCATGCGCCCACCGCGGAAGTGGATCTAGCCGTCACCGGCATGACCTGCGCCTCGTGCGTTGCGCGCGTCGAGAAGAAACTCAACAAACTTCCGGGAGTCACCGCGATCGTCAATCTCGCCACCGAGAAGGCTCACGTCGAACTATCCGACTCCACCGCGGGCCCTTCCGACGAGGACCTCGTGGGCGCCGTCGAGAAAGCCGGGTACAGCGCCGCCATTTTGCGCAGAATCACAGTGAACGACGCCGGCGAACGCACCGTCCAGGCGAGCGAGGCGGCCAAGGGCGCCGAGGAGGCGGCGGCTCGTGCGGCGAGCGCTCGGGTGGCGGATCTTCGACGTCGTTTCTGGGTGGCTCTCGTCCTTTCGACACCGATCGTCGCGTTGTCGATGATGCCGGGCTGGCAGTTCTCGGGATGGCAGTGGGCGGTGGGCGCGCTCTCCGTTCCCGTGGCTTTTTGGTGCGGGTGGCCTTTCCTCACGGCAGCGTGGAGGGCCGGGCGGCACGGGTCTACCACGATGGACACCCTGGTTGCACTGGGAATTGTCGCATCGATGGGCTGGAGTGCATGGGCCCTCCTGTGGGGCGGCGCCGGCGCAATCGGGTACACCATGGAAATGACCGGAATCCATGGGCTCGGGCATTCGGGAAAGCCACACCTGTATTTCGAGTCGGCTGCCTTCATCGTGACCTTCCTCTTGTTGGGCCGCTGGTTGGAATCGCGTTCGCGCCGCAGCGCCGGCGACGCTCTCCGCTCCCTCCTCAGCCTCGCGCCGAACACCGCCACGCGCGTGCGCTTGGCCGACGGCACCCCCGTGAATGAGGCCGTCGACACGACGGATCTGCGGGTGGGCGACGAATTCCTCGTTCGGCCCGGTGAGACCGTCGCCGCCGACGGAACGGTGGTCGAAGGGGAATCGGCGATCGACGCTTCCTTGCTCACCGGTGAATCGGTGCCGGTGGACGTCGCCCGCGGGGACAGGGTGACGGGCGGAACCATCAATACGTTCGGCCCACTAACGGTGCGTGCCACTCGGGTCGGCGAGGAAACCACCCTGGCTCGAATGGGCAGGCTCCTCACGGAGGCGCAAACGGGCAAGGCGCCCGTCCAGCGGCTGGCCGACAAGGTTTCGGCCATTTTCGTCCCAACGGTCATCACAATCGCGACCGTTGCCTTCTTGGCCCGATTGGCTCTAGGCAATCCCCTGGAGATGGCGTTGGCAAGTGCCATCACCGTACTCGTGGTCGCCTGCCCCTGTGCCCTCGGCCTGGCGACGCCCACAGCGCTCCTCGTCGGCTCCGGACGAGCCTCCCGCCTGGGCATTCTCATCAAAGGACCCGAAACCCTCGAGTCCGCCCACGGAGCCGACTCGATCGTCCTCGACAAAACGGGCACTCTGACAAGCGGAACAATGTCAGTGTCCGCCCTGCACCCAGAAGAAGGCACGGATGAAAGCACGCTTCTAGCACTCGCCGCCGGCGTCGAACGCGGATCCGAGCATCCGATAGCGAAGGCTATCGTCGCGATGGCGCACAACCGCGGCATTCAAGCCGAACCCGTCGAATCGATCGCCGTGCGCGCGGGCAACGGAGTCGAAGGCAATCTCGAAGGCCAAAGGGTCCTCGCGGGAACGCCGCGATGGCTCGCCGAGAAAGGCGTCGATGGAGCAGCGGGCATCGCCGCAAAGACGCAGGCTTCCGTGGTCGCCGTCGCGCTTGACGGCTCCCTATTGGGCGCCCTCGAGGTTCGTGACGCCATCCGCCCGGAAAGCGCCGCCGCGGTGGCCGAGCTGAGAGAACTGGGGCTGCGCCCCATCCTCGTAACCGGCGACAACGAGGCGGCAGCACAAGCAATCGCCGCCGAAGCAGGCATTGACGAGATCCACGCGGGGGTGCTCCCCGAAGGCAAAGTCGCGATCGTCGAAGAATTGAAAGCCGCCGGTCGGAAAGTCGCCATGGTGGGCGACGGGGTGAACGACGCCGCCGCCCTTGCGGGAGCCGATCTGTCCATAGCCATGGGTTCGGGAACCGATGTAGCGAAAGAAGCGGCTGACATCACAGTGATCAACTCCGACATCCGCTCGGTCGGCGCCGCCATCCGCATTTCGGCACGAACACTGCGAATCATCAAGGAAAACCTGGGCTGGGCTTTCGGCTACAACATCGTGGCCATCCCCCTCGCCGTCGCAGGCTTCATCGTACCCGGCATCGCGGCAGCGGCAATGGCGAGCTCGTCGGTGATCGTCGTCGGCAATTCTCTGCGCCTGCGACGGGCCTGAAATCCCCGGTAAACCGGGCATATGCGCCTGGCGGCGGAACGGGCGACGAAAGGATTCGCCTCCCCCTTCTCAAGATAGGAAGGGACGGGGAGAGAGTTTCCGATATTACACCCGTGTGAATAGCACTCAGGAATCGCCACATACCAACGAAAAGCGGTAATATGGGCAGTATTACCCATGCGGTCTCCCCCTCTGGGTGGATCCCGAGAGGAACCTGCATTGATAAGTTAGTTCTTAATTAAACATGCCACCTATCAACCACGCGCTTTCCTAACGGACTAAGTATGGCTTCGACCGAAGGAGTCATTATGGCCCATTCATCACGCATCCCGATGGGCACACGGACCTTAATAGCGGGGGTGATCATCGCCCTCGTCACCGCGCTGACCGCGTTCGTCACGCCATCGAACGCCCAGGTCAACGCGGCCATCGCCGTATCCTCACCGACGCTGACACGCACAGACGTCAACGGCGATTCGCTCACCACCGAAACCTCACGCCCCATGCTCGTGGGCGAACACGCTTCCCTGTCCTTCGAATGGGACGCCACCAAGGCGAACGTCAAACCCGGAGACTTGATGACGGTCCGCATTCCGGCCGCCTTCCGAACATCCGAACCAGGGTCTCAAGCGGCTCTAAAGATCGACGTCGCCGGCAAACAAACCACAATCGGCTCGTGCAAACTGGGGCGCAACGAGGTCTCCTGCGCCTTTGACAAGACCCTCAATTCCCTCAGAGCACAGGGGTACACCTCGCCCAAGGGCAAGGTCAGCCTGCGCCTGGTCGCGCTCGCACCCACGGCCTCGCCCATTGGTTTCACAGTCAACGGCACCGAGCACAAGCTTCAGATTCCCGGCGGTTCCGTGCGCGAACGCTCAAATGGCTACGAACCCCACACCTTCGCCAAGGTCACGCCTGCACTGACATCGGAAAGCAGGTCGATGTTCTGGACCGTGAGCTTCGGAGCTGAATATATAGCGGCGCGCTTGAGAGAAGCCGGGCAACAAATCATGATCAATGGCGCCTCACGTTCGACCGTCACGATCACGGACACGATCGGCCCCGGCCAGAAGTTCGCCGACTCCGCCAAATGGACGCTCTACCATCGCGGATCCGCGGGCGACGCGCACGTCCGGGATGTTCGGATCACCGGGGGCGCAGGCAACGATTACACAACCCGCTACGGCGACTTCGACATGTCTGTGGCGGTCAACGGCAACACAGCCACGGTTTCCATAACCGGGCCGTGGCAGGCCAACACAAACTACGGCATCGCTTACCCGACGATTCCCAACGGCGGTCGTATCACCCCGAACTTCGCGTACGTCAACACGGCCAGTTTGAGCAAGACCAAGGTTGTCAAAGCGGCCACCGCAAAGCACACCGACCCCTTCGCTTCCAGCGGCCTCGTCGATGCACAACACGGTTCTTTCACGGTCACGTCGCGCATTACCGGCTCTCACGCGAACGCCATCGCACAGCATGCCTCGTTCCCCGTGGCAGCCCGTTACGAGCTTCCTGCGGGAACCTCCGCCGACTATCCAAACTGGACCGCTCCGGGAGATCTCGCCGCAGACAAGCGCAGCGGCACATTCTCCGTCACCGCGGGTGCAGGGCAAAAGGTTGGCGTCGGATCGAAGTTCCCCACGGGAACCAAGATCACGGTCACCCAAAATTCTTCGGCAGCTCTCGGCGTCCCCGAGGGCACGCGATGGGGCAACTCCGTTTACGCCGTCGACGGCGCCGCAGGCAACACCTTCACCGTCAAGGCGAATACCGTGCACAACGTCGCCATATCCACGGAGGTCCTCGACTTCTCGCCGAAGTCTTCGCCGACGACGCCCAAGCCCACGGTGGAACCCAGCGCAACGCCCACAGCAGAGCCGAGCGCGACCCCCACGGCCAAGCCCACAGCAGAGCCGAGCGCGACTCTGGCGCCCAAGCCAACGGCAGCTCCCGGCGCACCCCCCACAGCCAAGTCGAGCGCGATTCCTACAGCCTCGCCCTCCGACAAGCCGCCGATGCCCGAGGAGCCTACGGACAAGTCGCCGTCGACCGCGCCTTCACCGACGCCAATACGGCCGGCCATGCCCGCCCCGACGCAAACGCCGTCGGCGGCCGTCTCTGACAAACCGATTGTTCCCTTGAACGACCCGACCGACAAGCAGGAGCCGAGTCGGTCTCCCGAGCCGTCTCCTTCGGAGTCCTCAACGGAGGAAGTACATCGTCCGACACCGACACCAAGCGAGAGCCCGTCCACCGAACCTTCGGAGACTCCGGAGCCTTCGGAGACTCCCGAACCTTCCAAGAGCACGGATCCCTCGGCAACGCCAACGACTTCCACGCCGACGCCGAGCGAGACGCCATCACCGAGCTCAACGCCCTCACCAGGTGGAATCGCACCCATCTCACCAAGTCAGTCTCCGACCGCTCCGAGTCCCACGGCATCTCAATCGCCGGATCCGTCGGATTCGAACGGCGGAAATGGGCCGTCCCGAAAGGGGAAGGATCGCGTCAGACGTCCCGGATCTAGCATCAACTCTCCGATCGTGGGCACCCCTGTAGCGTTGCCTTCCGTGGCGCGAACCGCGCAGGAACGCCCCCTGATCAAAACGGGGCTTGACATGGGTACGGGTGTAGCGTTCTCGGTCTCGCTGAGTCTGGTGGGAACGAGCCTCGTCATCCGTCGCTACTTTTCCTGACGGCATTCCCCACAACGGGTAAGTTCCCTCGGGCGCTTGTGGTTTTGAGCGGGTCGCGACTTCTTGACCGGCTCGCGGCGCATAAACGCTCGTAGCTCAAGGCTTTCAGATGCCTCGCCTGCCCGAAACAGGCGGCCATCGGCCGTCGGCAAACAGTCGGCCATGAGCGAACGTCGGCACTCGATCACACTCGACCCATCGGTGCGCGAAGGCCGCCATTGCCTCCGCGTCTCGAAGGCCCTGACACCTTCGCCGACCGCCTGCCCGGATGGCGTCGAACGAGCGTCGGGCTGTGGACAATTGCCCTGATATCCGATCACTTGCCTTAGAATTCGAATGTGGACGACAATTTGGCGAATACGACGCCACGACGATCGGTGTTGTTGGTTGACGAAGAAACGCGGTGGCTGAGGCGTCCGCGCGATCTCGTGTCAGCCATCATCATGGTATTGGTGATCGTCGGCGTCATGGTCGTCACCGTCTACGGATCCTCAACCGCCCTGGCCGTCACTCGCGACGTGCGCACCGCGACCAGCGGCATCATCGAATCGATCCTTTTCATGCCGGTCAATGCCCTCGAAGGCCTCATCGGCTTCTTCTTGCCCGCGGCATTGGTCATCGACATGGCATGGCATCGGCGCTGGCGATCCCTTGCAACCGCAGCGTTGGCGGTAGCCAGTGCCACCGGAAGCGCCTACGGGCTCCTTTGGCTGTTCAGTCGGTATTTCCCCTTGTCCCCCATTACGGGCGAACTCTCGGATTCCCTCGCCGAACAGACCTACTTCAAGCTCATTCCCTACGTTGCCGTCGTCTCGGCGATACTCACCGTGGCGGCATCGGGTAAAAGAGCGAAAACCACGAGGTGGGGGTGGCCGCTGCTCTCGGTTGTCCTCGTCCTCTCGGTCCTTCAAGGCACGCAGACTCTCCCGGGAGCGCTCATCACGTCGCTCCTCGGCGTGCTATGCGGCCTCATGTGGCGCTATATCGCCGGCGATGTCCCCGATCGCGCGACGGGAGGCGACCTCGTCAAGCTCGTCAGGCGTGCCGGCATCGACGCTCAACTGGTCGTCCGCATCGACGAGCTTTCCGACGACGTCCCAATCAAAGCATGGCTCGCGCCGACATATGGCGACCTCGGCCACGTCGACCGTTACGGGATCGAACAAATCAATCTCATTTTGCAAAAGGCCGGCGAGAGCTTCGA